>JAQBHK010000277.1:0-3042 GCA_032127815.1 Desulfobacterales bacterium | reverse complement strand
CCGTTGAAGATCGGCCGCGGAGTACTTGAGAGGTCGAAGATTACCAGGAGCCTACTTTGGGGCGCTTAAATTTTCTATATGAGCTTTTCCTTGGTTTCGGTGGTCGTAAACGCCTTAAGACAGCAGGGAGTTAAAGTGTAAACAAGGAGCACCATGGCATAAAATATATTAACAAAACCATAGCGGGATAGTAAAAGCAATCAGGAAGGAGATACATCCATGAAATGGAAAAAAATTGTGACCATTATTCGAAATGACAAGCTGCGAGACGTGGAAGAGAGTTTGAAA
The DNA here is from genome assembly GCA_032127815.1 of Desulfobacterales bacterium. GTDB lineage: Bacteria > Desulfobacterota > Desulfobacteria > Desulfobacterales > UBA11574 > Desulfatibia_A. The sequence goes on along the minus strand of JAQBHK010000277.1, from coordinate 2,754 downwards.
AATCTACGGGTAAACGGAATCAGTGTTACGCGGGGGAAAGGTTATGGGGAGTACGCAAATTTTTTTTCAACCGACTGGTGTGTGACGCATGCAAGACTCGAAATATACTGTGAGCCCTCACGTGCGGACAGGATCATTCAGGCCATTATGGATGCAGCTCATACCGGATCGGCCGGCGATGGCATAGTGGCTCTTATTCCAGTAGAAAAGCTGTACAAGATTAGAAGCAAAACGGAAGCAAAACATAAAGATTTATAGAAGATAACACAATGGAACCGTTATGTTGATTTGCTGACGGTGGATTCCGGTGTGCCCAGACTCTTAATGAACCTTAGCCGACTGTTGCGATCCAAATGCTTGATAATGTGGAGCTTAAACAACTCGCAGAGGCAGTTGAGGGGAAGTTGAAAAAGGCCTTCGATGCCATAAAAGGAGGAGATCCCGAAGATGAAAAAATATATTAAATTATCTATAGTGATGACAACCGGTTTGCTTATGTCTTGCGCCGGTGAAGGTTACTATGGCCGGCAAGGTCCCGGTGGATGGGGGCCCATGATGCATTACGGATTTGGATATGGAGGTATGTTTATGTGGATAATATTCCTGATCGTTATTGGGTTGCTGATATATTTCTTTGTTCAGTCCCAGAATACGAAGGGCAAGATGCCGACAGAGAATGAAAGCCCCCTGGATATCTTAAAGAGGCGTTACGCAAAGGGAGAAATCACAAGGGAAGAATTTGATAAAATGAAAAAAGACCTTGAATGACAGACCCTGATGACTTTCAAGGTTATTCATTTAGGTAGGGATCATGGAGCCTGGAAAAAAGAGATGGATCATAAGATAGACAGTAATCTGACGGCACAAACAAAGACTCGCTACAACCGAATTGCCCCATACTACGATATAATGGAAATGATCACCGAGCGCACTTTCAGCAGCTGGCGTCAGCGACTGCTTGCACGTGCAAAGGGGAAGGTTCTCGAGATCGGAGTCGGCACGGGAAAAAACTTTTCTTACTATCCGGAGGGTGTTGATGTAACAGGCCTTGATATTGCCGATAAGATGCTGCTTAATGCACGATTGCGCGCTGATAAGATTGGTTTCTCCGTCAATCTAATGGAGGGTGATGTTCAGTCTCTTCCGTTTCCCGAAAATTCTTTTGACACGACCGTCGCGACTTTCGTTTTCTGCTCCGTGCCCGACCCCATCCTGGGTTTGAAAGAATTAGGACGCGTATTAAAGCCCGGCGGCGAGATTCTTTTGCTCGAGCATGTCCGGATCGATAAACCGGTCATCGGCTGGTTCATGGATCGTCTGAACCCATTGGTTGTTCGCGTCATGGGGGCTAATATCAACCGCCGTACGTTAGAAAATGTAAAGAAAGCAGGATTATGTATAGTAAGTATAGAACATCTCGGACTGATGAAAATGGTCAAAATGATTTCAGTAAAAACGGACAAGACATAATGATGCCGCGAAATTCCTTGGAAATAAAGATTAAGAGCGAGTTTCCGTGAATATAAACGAAAACAGTTTCTTTTTATCCGGCTGATGCTGACTGTGGCAAAGCATCAGGCAATTCTTATAGTATATGCAAATTGAATTATGAGTCGTTTTTTTGTTAATAATGAAACTGTAATTGACACAAAGACAGGTTTAATGTGGACAAAAAATGCTTCTTTATTTGATTTTCCAATGAGTTGGAATGAGGCATTAGATACTATCAAAGAGCTCAATCATTCAGACCTTTATGGCCATCGTGATTGGAAGCTTCCGAATCGTAAAGAATTGTTTAGTTTAATTAGCCATGAAACGATAAATCCCAGTATACCCGTTGGCCACCCATTTACTAACATATTTACCGGTTACTACTGGACTTCTTCAAGTTGTGCCAGGTTGCCAAACCAAGCATGGTACATCCATTTAGGTGGAGCAAGGGTCTTTAAAGGGATGAAATATGGTTCATATATGACTTGGCCTGTTCGCGTTGCAGAAAATTATAATAACAGCTGAGCGTTTCAGTCTGGGTAACAGAATTGTTATAATGAAATTGTTATCATAATTGATTGTAATAATTCGGGGCAAGATGGTGAATTTCAGTCAGGCTTACACTACAATCGAAATCGTTTTACAGAAAGTACACATTTTATATTTGACATGGCAACAGGCTTAACATGGTCGAAGAATGCAAATATTTACAGGGAGACGGTGGATTGGAGATCGGCTTTTGATTTAGTATTACAGATGAACAAAGAATGGAAATATGGTTACAATGATTGGCGAGTCCCGAATATTGTTGAATTTGAAAGTTTAACAGATATGGGCAGACATTCGCCAGCATTGCCGATTGATCATCTATTTATTGATGTAAAGGATTTTTATTGGTCTTCAACAACAAGCATGTATGATATGAGTTATGCATGGGCACTATATATGATAGACGGAGCTGTTGGAGTGGGGCATAAGCCGTTACCAGAGTTTTATCTTTGGCCTGTTAGGGGAAACAAAATAAAAATAATTTTATAACAGTATCAAATTGATGCACTTCGTAAAAACCTAAGAGCTCAGTAGTTATAGTGATTATCAGAATAACATTACGATTGGATCTTGTTACCAAACTGAACATATTTATGACATGTATTATAGTTGCTTGCGACCTTGCTGATTGCAGACATCAAGAAAGGAGATGACAAATGAAATCCGAAAGAATGAACTATTGCGCGCTCATATTCATATTGATTTCCATGTTTG
>JAQBHK010000276.1:0-2943 GCA_032127815.1 Desulfobacterales bacterium | reverse complement strand
GGTAAAAAATACAAAAGTCACATTTTTTCCGGGGCAGATACACCCAAAAGGGTAAGGCCGTTACGGATGACCTTCTGAACCGCCGTAATCAGATAAAGCCGGCCGTGTGACAGTAAGGGGTCGTCCGTCAAAACTCTGTGTTTGTTGTAATAGGCATGAAAATCGGACGCCAGATCCATCAGATAAAATGTCAAACGGTGCGGCTCCATATTTACTGCGCTGATTTTGATAACTTCAGGATAGCGGGACATGGTTTTAATCAGATTAATTTCTTCTAAAGCTTTCAGTGCGGCGACCGACTTATCTTCCCAGGTGATATATTGAATACCCCTTTCCTCTCCTTTGCGCAGAATACTCGCTATCCGTGCATGCACGTATTGGACGTAAAAGACCGGGTTGTCGTTTGTCTTTTGCTTGGCAAGCTCCAAGTCAAAATCGAGCGGGCTCTCATAATTGCGGGTCAAAAAGATAAACCTGGCGGCGTCACGACCGACTTCATTGACAACATCGCTTAACGTCACAAATTCACCGGAACGGGTCGACATGGCAACCGGTTCCCCGCCCCGTAAAAGGTTAACCAGCTGAACCAGAATAACATTAAATTGATCTTCTTGGCGGCCCGATGCCTTGATGGATGCGGCAACACGTTGAATATAACCGTGGTGATCAGCGCCCCAAACATCTATCACCCGCTCAAACCCGCGCTTAAACTTGTTTTTGTGATAGGCGATGTCGGAAGCAAAATATGTGGTCTGGCCGTTTTGGCGGACCACTACCCGATCTTTTTCATCGCCAAACGCTGTGGTTTTAAACCAGAGAGCCCCGTCCTTTTCATAAATGATTTTTTTATTTTTAAAATCATCGATAACCGCGCTTACCATACCGGAATCATAAAGGCTTTGCTCGCTGTACCAGTTGTCATACGTCACCCCGAAATCTGCCAGATCCTGGCGAATCTGTGCAGTAATGCTCTTTGCTGCAAACCTTGCGCAATCGGAGACCGATTTTTCTTCATCCTGTTCAAGCAGCGACTTGCTCTTCAAACTACTTATTTCTTTGGCAAATTCACGAATATAATCCCCCTGATAATAATCTTGAGGGAATTGAATATCCATACCGTAAAGTTCCTTGTAGCGCAGAAAGACGGACCTTCCCAGGGTTTCTATCTGACGTCCCGAATCATTGATATAATATTCGGTTTCAACATCATAGCCGCAAAACCGCAGAATGTTGGCCACGCTGTCGCCCACCGCAGCACCCCGACCATGCCCTACATGCAGCGGTCCTGTGGGATTGGCACTTACAAATTCCACCTGGATCTTTTTGCCCTTGCCGATATCTGCAGCACCATAGCGGGAATCCTTTGCATGAATTTCGCGCAGAACCGGATGCCAGGATGACATTTTTAAAAAGAAATTGATAAAGCCGGGGCCGGCAATCTCTGTGCCGGCCAGCATCTCTTTTTGATCAATTAGATGCTTTGTAATTGTAGTCGCGATCTTACGCGGCGGCATTTTCAGAACAGATGCCATGATCATGGCTATGTTTGTTGAAAAATCACCGTGCGATTCGATCTTGGGAACTTCAACTTCAATCTCAGGGAAATCGGCCGAAGGCAAATCCCCTTTTTCATGTGCTACAGTTGCGGCGTTCAGAATTAGATTTGCTATTTTATCTTTCATTATTGACACTTATAGGTTTAATTGATATTTATTGCAATCGTAAAATGTTCCAATTCATAAAGACTTTTGATTCCCAAGTCAAGCAACTTCGATGAATTCGCAAAAAGCCGAATTCATCGTGTGTGTAGTGTTTGGTGTTTAGTGTTTTGCTTCAAATATATATTTGTATACCAGCTTGTTAGATCACTAAAGACCAAATACCAAACACTCCCGTAAAAAGGTTATTTTTCTACCTTTTTACGAGACATTAAAGGAGATGAAATCAAATTGTTTTTATCTGACAAACGCGTTTTGGTTACCGGCTGCTGCGGATCAGTAGGAAGAGAACTGACCCGCCAGCTTCTTGAAAAACACCGTGTGGCTGAATTTATCGGACTCGATAATAATGAAGGCGAGCTTTTTTTTATTGATCACAGATTTTCCAAACACTCTCAGGCATCCTTCTTTCTGGCCGATGTAAGAGACAGAAACAAATTATGCAAGATGATGGAAGGTATTGATGTGGTTTTCCATACAGCCGCATTCAAAAATATCATTTTATGTGAACGCTCCCCTTTTGAAGCCGTACAGACCAATATCCTCGGGGTTCAAAACATCATCTACTCTGCTATTGAAAATAAAGTTGAACTCGTCATTTTTACCAGCTCTGATAAAGCCGTTAATCCCACCAACGTTATGGGCACTTCCAAGCTTATGGGAGAACGTCTCATGACGGCCGCCAACAGCAATTTGCGTAGAGAGGGGCCCATATTCACTTCAACCCGTTTTGGGAATGTTCTGGGATCAAGAGGGTCTGTTATTCCCATATTCCGCGATCAGATCCGCAAAGGCGGACCTGTCACACTTACTGATCCGGAAATGACACGCTTTATCATGAGTATCAATGAAGCGGTCAGGCTGGTGATAGACTCGGCCTCATACGCATGTGGCGGAGAAGTATTGATTACCAAAATGCCCGTAGTTCGTATCCGGGATCTGGCCGAAGTCATGATTCAGGAACTGGCTGTGCTATATGATCATCGACCTGAAACCATTCAAATCGAGAATATAGGTGTCAAACCCGGCGAAAAGATGTACGAAGAATTGATGAACCTGGAGGAGACCCGGCGTGCGTGGGAATTAGAGAAATACTTTGTCGTTCTGCCGGCCTTCACCGCTGTTTACCGTAATATTAATTACGCCTACTCGGACACTGTGTCGCGTACTGTTACCAACCCGTATAATTCAGGGAATGAAACACTGCTTTCAAAAGACCAGCTGG
>JAQBHK010000275.1:0-3272 GCA_032127815.1 Desulfobacterales bacterium | reverse complement strand
CCCACATGGTCCTGACGTATTACAGCGAACCTGGAGCCGAACCGCTGGTTCTCGATAACCTGATAGACTCCATCGATCCCGCATCGAAACGAACGGATTTGATTCCTGTATTCAGTTTTAACGGCTTGGGACTCTGGACAGCCAAAGAGCGTGGGAAAGGCAAGATGGCCGGCAGTGCCGACCGGCTCAAACCCTGGCAGGGTCTGTTGCAAAAGATGTCGGAGAACAAACTGTAAAGAGGGGGATCATACAATGACACTATACCGCCAACTCATTATTTTTACGCTGATTCTGTTTTTTATTCTCTTTGCCGGGACATGGTATGCAAAGCTCGACAGCACCCGTTCCTTCCTGGTAGATCAGCTCGAATCACATTCCCAGGATACGGCAACCTCTCTTGGCCTCTCCGTCTCCCAGCATGTAATTAAAAATGATATGCCATCGGTTGAAAGCATGATCAACGCAGTATTCGATCGTGGGTATTACGAAGTCATCAAACTGGTCGATGTTAAGGAAAAGGTTGTGATGGAGCGCACCCAAAGCGTGAAAATCGAAAACGTTCCTACGTGGTTCATCCGCTGGATTCCCCTGGAGACCCCCGAAGCAAGCGCAAATGTGATGTCCGGCTGGATTCAGGCCGGCACGATTGTGGTGAAAAGCCATCCCGGCTATGCTTACAAGACGCTCTGGGAAGATATGGTCAGCACGACCCGGTGGTTTATCGCCTGCGGTATTTTCGTGCTCATTGCCGGAGGATTCGGGCTGCGCTTTCTGCTCAGACCGCTGGTACTCGTGGAGCGTCAGGCCGACGCCTTGTGCAGAAAGGAGTATGAGATCCAGGAACGCGTGCCCTGGACGAAGGAGCTAAGGCGCGTAGTCGAGGCCATGAACCGCATGACTAATAAAGTGAAGGAGATGTTCGAAGAGCAGGTAAACCAGGCCGAAGGACTCCGAGAACGCTCCTATCACGACCCGGTGACCGGTTTGGGAAACCGTCGCTATTTCGATACTCAAATCACCGCGCGGCTCGATCGCCGCGACAGCGTCACCAAGGGCATTCTGCTGCTGATCAAGCTGAACGATCTGGATAAACTTAACCAGACGAAGGGTTTTCAGTCCGGTGACGAATTCCTTAAAAGAGTGGCGACGCTGCTCTCGGAAGCCACCAGACAGTACCCTAGCTGCGCCCTTGCCCGTCTTACGGGCGGCGACTTCGGAATCTTTCTTCCCGATGCTCCGCCATGGGATGCTGAGACGATAGCAGGCAGCGTGGCCAACACGCTGAGCCAGATTGCCTCTGAACAGCTCGCGGTTACAGACAACATCGGCTATGTGGGGGCCGCGACCTATGAAGCAACCACCACGCTCGGCCGCCTCCTCTCGGAAGCCGACCTTGCATTGACATCCGCCATGCAGACGGTACCCAACGGATGGATTGTCCGTGCGATTACCGAAGAAACGGACAGAGCACCGCTGGGGAAGCAGCACTGGAAGGATATGCTTGAAAAGGCCCTCGGAGAGCGCAGAATCAGCCTCGATGCCCAGCCGGTCGTTAAGACGACCGACAGGAACCAACTCCTCCATCTTGAGATATTTTCCCGGATCATTCAGGAAGACGGCAAATTCTTAAGCGCCGGCGTGTTTATGCCCCTTGCCGAGCGCCTGAATCTCGTCTCTTCCATAGACCGAATCGTTATCGAAGAGGTTATGCAGCTCGACAGCAGCCAGCTCAGTGTTGGAAACATCGCGGTGAACCTGTCTCCCGCCTCTCTGAAGGATGACACGTTCAGGCAATGGCTGCAATCCTCTCTGAAGACTCTGCCCCATATGGCGCCCCGGATCATCTTTGAATTTTCCGAACTCAGCGCAGTTCAGAATCAGAATTTAGTATGTGATTTCGGCATTTTCGTACGTGAACACGGGCACGCCATGGGACTCGATCATTACGGCCAGAGCTTCTCCAATTTACGGTACCTAAAATCAATGCGTCCCGACTATGTAAAGATCGATCGGGCCTACACCGGGGAACTCAAGAATGAGGAGAGTGACAGCCGGTTCTTCATCGGCTCGCTGTGCAGCGTAGCCCACAGCATAGATATCAAGGTTATCGCGGAAGGGGTGGAAACAGAACAGCAATGGCAGATTCTCAAAGAGCTGAATCTTGACGCAATTCAGGGATATATTGTTGACAAGCCGAAGCCCATCAAGGGTATGATGAAAATCTGATTAAAGGGTTATAAAATATCGTCAACCATCAGGTCCTGTGAAGCGGCAGTCTCCCGAAGCCTCTTCCGCTCCGTGATTCTTTCCCTAGCCTGTTCCGGAAGCTCCGTAAAAAGAATAATGTTTTTCTGGATGAGAAGATCGATCAGGTCTTCCAGCAGCCGGATGATACCCATATCCGATAACGCCAGCAGCATCTTCCGGGTATCCGCGCTGATGGTTTTGTGAAGAAAATCGAGAATTTCTTCATCCATTACGGTTTTCTGTTCACCTGCATCCGGACGGGGACTGTTATATAATGCGGTGATTTTCCCATCTTCGGCTCGTTCTACATAAAGCATGGCTTTTCTCCTAAATAATAATCGTTTTCAAGGTGAAAAAAGTTTCAGCTCTTCTTTAGGTATAAGGATAGCATTATTTTAATATGTAATATATACTTAAAATGATCTTTTGGGAAACATTTTCTAAATCGTGTCTCGACAAAGAGGATAGAATGTTATAATGTATGATATATGATTGAAGTTATCGATGTTCAGTAACAGAGTCAAGGGATTTAACCCCAATGTTCATGGACTCGAAAAAATCGAAATTCAGACGGCAAAGTAAAAAGCTCATTATGCAAGGCGCACAAATCTTTAGGAATACCGCAAACGCGGGGCCCGAAGGGTGCGTACTTACCGGTACGCTGCAATGACGAAAGATGAAGTGCAACACAGCAGAATGACTTTTTAAGAAGCCGTCAATGTTTATTTTCTCCCAATCGAAAGACAATATCTATGTCAGAAATTAATGTAGCAGCCCCTCCGGGGGAATGGAATCTCGGAGAAGACGCGGATAGACATGATGACCCGCTTCTGGATTGCCTGATACAGCTTACGAAGCTTCATGGACGTCCCTCTTCCCGCGCCGGCTTAAGTTCCGGTCTTCCGCTCGTCCATAATCGCCTCACGGTAGAGCTGTTTTCAAGGGCTGCCGCCCGGGCCGATCTGGCAACCCGCATTTTGAAGAAATCTCTTGCAAAAATTTCCTACATGCAACTTCCCGCAGTA
>JAQBHK010000274.1:0-4625 GCA_032127815.1 Desulfobacterales bacterium | reverse complement strand
TGCCCAATGGAATTAAGTTTTGGTTGTTATTCCATCGGGGTTAAATCTTTTGTTCTTTATTTAACCGGGGCTTGAAAAACCGGGACTTCCCGGGAGCCTCAAAAAGATAAAGCCCTTCTTAGCATTCTTTGCGCAAAGAAGGGCTTTCATTATTTGTAGAGCCATTAGGCACCCTGTATAAAATGTTTAGATCGTGCCGTGCCGGGAAATTAATGCCTGACCTTAAATGAAATGTTTAAAAAAATCAATGGTTAGTTCTGGTCACTGGTCATTTGTCACTTGATACTGCTTACTGATCACAGGATAGATGCGTAGCGCCTGTGGCGCTGGTGGAGGAACTCTCCGCAGGCACTTAGCCGTCTACGCTGAAGCTACGTCGTGCCAAGGGGCTTGAGGGTTCGATGAGCCTTGATGCGAAGTGCTGGTTGCGGGCTTATTTCACGCCCAGACGCCAAGAATGTATCAGCAGGTTCCCCGCAGCCGGACATTTTTCAGCCCGCGAATAAACCCGCGGGTCAGTTCGGGTGAAATATCGTGTTCGAAAACATGATTGTCGGGAGTGATGCCTCTGATTTTGCCGTCGTCTAAAAACATTTCAAGGAGTTTGCGGCCGGTGTCGATGCGGTGGCCCGGTTGATGGCCGCCGGCCGGCGGATCGGCCGTGCCGGCGGCGGACGAATCAAGGTCTTTTAAGTATTTCATGAAATTAAGGATTCTTGCCAGCCGCAGCAGGGTCACCGCTTGCGTGCGGGTAGTTGTGTGGGACAGGGGCAGCACGCTGGAACGCATCAGCGCAAAAGACCCGGGCAGGATGTTGAGGGTCCGGCACAGTTCAAAATCCCGGCTGCCCGGCGCCGGATAAAAAATGGAAAGGCCGGCCAGAACCCTTCTGGCAGCCAGAAAGAGCAGGTCGGCCAGGGATTCCTGCGAGCTTTGATAGGGTGCGCCGGCAATTACGTATCCGACGGCGGTCATGCCGCAGGTTTCGGCCAGATCGAGCGCCCTGTTAAAGGCCTCGCGGACATCGGGGCGCTTGAAACGCTCGAGCCGGGCCCGGGAGGTCGAACCGAGTGAAAGGTTCAGGGTCTTAAAACCGGCGGCCTGCATGGCTTGAACCGTCTCGTCATCCAAAGAGGAGGGCAAGAGACCGTTCATGGCCCTGAGCTCCAGCCGGGTTCCGTTGAAGCGCTTTATGATGCGCTGCAACAGGTTCAGGAACCATTTTTTATCCCAGGCAAGATTTTCATCTTCAAAATCGATGAAGCCGGCATCATAGCGGGTGACCGCGGTTTCAAGCTCTTCGAACACCGATGCCGCCGCTCTGCGCCGGTATGGCAGGCCGGAGGATGCGCCCACACTGCAATAGGTGCATTTGAGGGGGCAGCCCCGGCTGGTAACGATCACCGCGCTGCTTCTGTTTTTGCGCTGATAAAAACTGTGTTTGACCAGGTGGCCGGCCGGCAGCGGCAACAGGTCCGGATTCTCCATCCAGGCGGGGTTGTCGACCTGGACGCTGCCGTCCTGTTTTCTAAAAACGATGCCCGGTATGGCGGCCACGCCGGTGCCGGTCTTAAGCGCTTTGGCAAGCAGGGGCAGGGAGACTTCGCCTTCTCCCCGCAGAACAAAATCTACGGCCGGGTGCTCCATGGCGCTCAACGGCAGGGCCGTGGGATGGTGCCCGCCGACCACGATTTTGCACGCGGGGTGATAGCGTTTAACCGCCTCGGCCACCTTGAGCGCTTCCTGGAAATAGGGTGTGAACAGGGCCGAGATGCCCACCAGAAACGCACCGGAGTCTTTGGCGACGCGGGCGATGTGCTCGAAGGCGTATCCAAAGTGGCGATACTGATGAAAGAGCCCGAAAGGGGATCGATCCGGCCGGGGGTAGTATTTGCGAACAAAATGCATTTCAGCCGGCAAATCGATGGTGCGGGATCTGGAAGTGGCCAGGGCATCGAAGATGTTTACCGTAAAGCCCGCTTTCAAAAGGGCTGCGGCAATACACGTCAGCCCGTAGGGCACGGTTCTTTTAGCGGTCAGATAAAAGTCCCTGATGGGCGGCTGGATGAGTAAAACGTCTGTCAATGAAACTTCATCTCCATGGTATTAATTTGAAAGCATCCCCTTTATCCTGCTTGTCACGCTTGCCCCGCAGCTCATTTGAAGATACACCTTGGGTCATGATGTCAGCATCTCTTCGATACACCGGTCCTTTTCATTCCACAAGTTATTCAGCCACAGCTGCAGCTTCTCCCTAAACAGCCCGTCGTTCAAGTAATCCCCCAGAAGTTCAGAGCTAACCGGCAGTGACCGCACCCTAACGTTGACCTCTCGAATGTTTCCGCGTAAAAAGGACCAGAAACTTCGCGCGCCGCCACAATGAACAACAGTAAACACCAGAACACCGTGTTCAAAACATACAATGCCAGGGACAGACAACCACGTATTGGTCCCGTTATCACGCTAAACATCCTGCCACTTAGGGGATTATCAAAAGGAAACAATTTCAAAACCATCATCTCGATAACGGGCCATGCTGGGGTGCCCTGTCATTTCATCCAGAAAGGTTAGTCCCTGATCTTTTGCTGCCTCCAGAGTTCCCATCTTGCTGGAACAGGCTTTACAGACACCGTCAACCAGGCCGGCGGCTTTAACTTTTTCCCATAATTTGTGCATGGGGTTGTTTTCTTTAGCCAGTTCAGGAAACAATTTGGTTGCCGCTCCCTCTATGACCATCTTCCCTTCATATCCTCTTTCTTTCATATCAAGAGCGTTTAAAAGAACATGGATAAAACACATGGGATCGCCATTGAAAACAAACAATGCTATTTTTTTCATACCGCACTCCTTAATAAATTTTTTCTGACGAACAGCACCTACAAACAAGAAACAGTTTCCCACCGTATTCTAAAGAACTTCGACCCACAAATTGAAACTGATAATTTGATCTCCCGCTTTTCCCTTACGTTCACCAACGGCCCCGAAGTTTTCCGAAGTTATGGATACTCCTGGCGTGTAGGGCGCACGATGATGTCGCTGATATGTACATGGGGTGGCTGGGTGACAACGTAGTGTATCGCGTTTGCCACGTCTTCTCCGGTCAACAATGGACCGAAATTTTCATTAAAACCATGTACCAGCTCGTCGCTGTAACCTGCTGCTGCCTGAAAGCCACTGAGTACGACCCCGGGCTCAACCAACGAAACACGAACCCCTTTCGGACCCACTTCGCGCCGCAGGGCTTCGGCCAACGCATGCACGGCAAATTTGGTGGCACCATATACTGCACTAAATGGCGATATGTGCCGCCCCACCACCGACCCGACGATAACAATATCCGCCGCCGACTTCGGATAGTCGCGCTGCTGCCTCTCCACGATTTTTTGCGCGGCTTTTTGCAGTAAAGCGAGGGTGCCGGTCACGTTGATTTTTATCAGATCTTCAAATTGCGACAAATCGGCGTCTTTGACCGATCCACCCAAACCTCTGCCCGCGTTGGCGACAACAATATCCGCCGGCTTGCCGAAATGCTCGCTTGCCGAAGCAAAGAGCTGCTCCAGCAGGGCGTTGTCGGTCGCATCGCCTTTGACGCCACAGAATGCAGGACCGATTTCTTTTTCAAGCGCAACCAGTTTTGCGGCCTTGCGCCCATTGCCGACCACGCCAAAGCCGGAGGCGGCAAATTTTCTCGCCGTAGCTTCGCCAATACCGGATGTGGCACCCGTTACAATCGCAATACGTTCATAATTGCCCGCCATGGTTAGATCTCCCCTTTGAGTAATTATATAATTCTGAACCGGGTTTGGACCACTAAAACTTACTGATATTTATAAATTAACGTTCTAAAAAATTGTGGTGGCATCTTATTCACTATTGAAGCACCCTGCAGCAAGCTGCAGAGAGTCTTCGACTGTAAGGAATTCTGCTAATTTTTGATTCGCTCGCTCACCCCTTGCTTCAGCCCATTCGCCCTTAAGTTTCAAAACAGTGAGAGAAAGACAGAAAAGCTCGACCAGAACCCCCAGATAAAAGATCCAGCGCCATCCCAGATGGGTAACCATAAATCCGGAAAGAACCGGGCCCAGAGACAGCCCCAAGTAGATGCAACCCACGATGATTCCCATGGCCTGCCCCAGTTTGTCCTGTGGAAAGACCGACGAAAGGATGGCAAAACTGGTTCCTGTGATCATGGCCCCGCCACACCCTTGAAAAAACCGGAACATAATAAAACTTTCGATGGTAAAGGCGAGTGAGACCAAAACGGTTCCCGCAGTGAACACGAGAATGCCGATGGTAAAGATTCTTTTCCTTCCGTAAATATCACCCAGCCGCCCCGCCGGAAGCAAAAAAAGGGTAAAGGCGAAGATATAAACGGTTTCCACAAGTCCAAGCTGAACCGCACTGGCTGAAAACTCCCTGCCAATGGCAGGAAGGGCCACTCCCACAGCAGACAGCATAAAGGGGGTCAGGAACTGAACGGCGCTGACCACAAACAGGATCACAGCACTGGAGACGGCATCATCGGACTGGTTTTTTAAAGCGGTGTTATGTGGGTTTGAGTCTGATTTTTCGTTTATCTCTATCACGTCGTTACTAACCCTATCGACTCTTCATTGGTTAAGGGG
>JAQBHK010000273.1:0-6634 GCA_032127815.1 Desulfobacterales bacterium | reverse complement strand
TCCGGGACCCGGCCCTGGACTCCGTTTTTGGCATCACGGATATCAATGCCAACCACCACCATCATTCCGGGTCGCAACGGCCGGGTAGAATCGAGGACCTCGATTCTTATGGGAATGCGCTGGGTCACCTTGGTAAAACTGCCGGCGGAACGGTTTTCCGGGATTAGAGAAAACTCTGAAGCGGCAGCGGCACCGATGTTGACAACCTTCCCGGCAAACCTCGTTTTTGGATAAGCGTCGACGTTAAGATCAACGATCTGCCCCAGGCGTACGTATTCCACCTTGGTCTCTTCCAGGTTGGCTTCAACCCAGACATTGTCCAAATCCACGATGACAACAATCGGCTGTCCCGCTTTGATGACCTCGCCGAGTTTGGCAACTTTTTTAGCCACGACGCCGTTTATGGGACTGGTAACCGTTGTGTGCGCAAGTTGAAGGTTAGCCAATTCCAGTGACGCCCGGGCTTCTTCCAGCTTGCCATGCAACGACTCTATCCGCCCCTGTTTCATGGCAACTGCACCGATATCGGCTTTAGCCAGTTGAAGGTTAGCCTGATTCTCCTTGATTTCTTCCCCGGCCAGTACCAGTCTGGCCTGGGTCAGTTCATGGGCGGCTCTGGCCTTGTCTATCCCGCTTGTAGAAACAGTCTTGTTTTTGTAAAGTTTGTTGCTGCGCTCAAAGTCCAAAGCAGCTAAACGCAAATTGGCCTTGGCCTCATTAAGACGTGCCTGGGAAGCAGATAAGACCGCAACGGCACGCTGTATCTCTTTTTGCGTTTTTTCCCGGACTAGAACCAGATCGGCTCGAGCCTCCTTTAACATCGCCTCAATAGCCTGCACCACACCGGCAGCCACACTCACCTTGGCCTGATAATCTTCTTCCCGCAGCTGGGCAATAAGCCGGCCTTTGGCAACATGCTCTCCTTCCCGGATGGGAAGAAGGCGTATTTTGCCCTGAACAGTAGGGCTTACTTGGATGAGATCCCCTTTGATACGGGCATCGTCGGTACTGGCATGCGTAGTATAATATTGGAACCAGCGGATACCGTAATAAGAGCCGATGATGATACCGATTGCCAGAATTACAAAAAGGAATCTTTTGGACAGAATACGCCTTCGCCCATGGGTATTTAAAGATTCTGCATTGTTGTTTTGCTCTGTAGCGGCAGTATTGTTTTTGCTATTTGATTTCATAAACCCTTTTATATTTTAGGATGATAAAAGTCGTGGAGCGTCAGCACCGTCTTCCCTTTTAATCCGCTCCTTGTTTCCAAGTTTTACAATACGGGTAAGCGTATCATAAATAACCATTAATCGTTCCAGTTTAGACAGATTGTTGTCAAGACTTATATTATTAAAGCCTTCAAAAAACTTGCGAACATAAAAAATTGCTTGCGGGGTTGAGCCGATTCTGGCAAATAGACACGAGCAACATTTTAAGCTCCCTGCGGATTTGCTCCAGGTGGCCTGATGGTGGATACAGTGCAATGGCATATAAGAGCTTTTCCCGACGGATGAAAGCGGTCTGTGCGCAGAAAAGGTTGGAAAATGGACCAGGAAATATTGGCAGAAGAACGGGCCATCCTTAAACAGGTGGCCCGCAAATTTACAAATTTTGAAAAAAAACGACAAAACTTGATTCCCATCCTTCAGATGGTTCAGGAAGAGCTGGCCTATCTTTCTCCGGAAGCCTTGAATATGGTCGCCGGTTACCTGGAAATTCCCAAAAGCGAAATTTACGGGGTGGCTACATTTTACAACCAGTTCCGCTTTCAGCCGCCGGGCAAGAACCCGATCAAGGTTTGCCTGGGGACCGCCTGCCATGTCAGGGCCGGCGATATTATCCTTGAAAATTTTGAACGCAAACTCAAAATTTGCGACGGCGAAACCAGTGATGATCGGGAATTCAGCCTCGAAAGAGTTGCCTGCGTGGGTTGCTGTGCCTTGGCCCCCGTGGCCGTTATCGGAGAAACCGTCCACGGTCATATGGCCCCGAGTAAAGTGGAGGGACTGCTGTTGAGGATTGAAATAGAAAAAGAGATGCAAGCCAGGGAAAAACAAAAAAATGAAGCCGGCCAATCATAAAAACATCGATAAGGCCTTCGGCACGATTCAGGCCGAGGCCCTGAAACGCCGCACCGCGTTCCAAACAGCACCGGGTCCCAAAATTCACATCGGCATGGCGACCTGCGGCATTGCCTCCGGAGCGCTTGAGACCAAAACGGCATTCGAAGAAGCCCTGGCTGAACGCAATTTAGATGCCCGTATTCATACGGTGGGGTGCTTGGGCCATTGTTACGCAGAGCCGGTGGTTATCATCGATCACCCTGATTCCGGATTCCCTCCAATTTTTTATCATGAGGTAACCGCCGGCAAGGCCAAAATGCTGGCAAAGCTTTTTTTAGAAGAAGGTGACCCGCGTTTCGAGCATGTTTACGGTGCCATGGAAGCCAATGACCTGATCCCCTCGGTCATGGAATTTTCCCGCTTCAATATGGAAAAGCGGATAGTCATGGAAAAGTGCGGGCAGATTGATCCTGAAGATATTTACGATTACATTGCGGAAGGCGGGTATGCAGCCCTTGTAAAGGCCTTGCAAAGCAATCCTGATGAAATCATCCAGGCAGTTCAAAATGCCGGTTTAAGAGGCAGAGGCGGTGCCGGCTATTCTACCGGCCGCAAGTGGGAATTGGCCAGGAAAGCTGCGGGAAAAGATAAATTTGTCATCTGTAACGCCGATGAAGGCGACCCCGGTGCCTACATGGACCGGACAATTTTAGAGAGCAATCCACATCAGGTGATTGAAGGCATGGCTATCTGCGCTTATGCCGTCGGGGCCTCTAAAGCTATTGTTTATGTCAGGGCGGAATACCCCCTGGCGGTCAAACTGGTTACCAAGGCCATCCGGCAAGCTGAAGAACTGGGGCTTTTGGGACATGGCATTCTGGACAGTGCCTTTAATTTGGAAATTGAAGTGTTTCAGGGATCAGGCGCCTTTGTCTGTGGAGAGGAAACGGCTCTGTTTCGGTCTATAGAAGGTTACAGGGGTATGCCCCGGCATCGGCCGCCGTTCCCCGTTGAAAAAGGACTGTGGGACCGGCCGACGGTTATCAACAATGTCAAAACCCTGGCCTCGATTCCACCTATTCTGAATCACGGCGCCGACTGGTACCGCAATATCGGCACCGATAACAGCTCCGGTACGGCGATCTTTTCCATTGTCGGTAATGTTGTCCATCCCGGCTTGGTGGAAATTCCCATGGGGGTTTCGCTGCGCACGCTTATCTTTGACATTTGCGGTGGCATTCCAAACAACAAAAAATTCAAGGCTGTTCAGATCGGAGGACCCTCCGGCGGATGTCTGAATGCAGATTTTCTGGATACTCCCATCGACTTTGACTCCCTGAAAGCCGCCGGGGCCATGATGGGATCGGGAGGCATGGTGGTGATGGATGAGGATACCTGTATGGTGGAAGTCGCCCGGTATTTTCTCGATTTCACCCAACATGAATCCTGCGGCAAATGCACGTTTTGCAGGATCGGAACCCACCACCTGCTCAAAATACTGGAGCGCTTAACCAAGGGTACAGGACGCGAGGGCGACCTTGAAATGCTTGAGGTTCTGAGCACAGATATCAAAAACGGTTCTCTGTGCGGCTTAGGGAAAACCGCTCCCAACCCGGTGGTCACATCTCTAAAGTACTTTAAGGATGAATATGAAGCGCATATTAACGAAAAGCGCTGTCCGGCACTGATGTGCCGGGCACTGACCGCTTTTTATTTTGATCTGGATTTATGTGCCCGGGGCTGTGACGCCTGCGCTACCTGTTGCCCGGTTGACGCTGTCTTCACTACCAGAAATCGCAAGAAGGGTGTTGACCAGGAGCTCTGCGTAAAATGCGGCGAGTGCGTGGTTGCCTGCCCTCCCGAATATGACGCTGTTAGAAAAGTGTCTCCTCCGGACCTGGTTCCTATTATTGAGAAACCTCCGGAGAAAAAATAAACCCCAATCGAGCTAAACGCTCAATGTCCGTTGTTCGTTGTCTGTTGTCCGTAGCTAATTTAGAGGGGTTAATTTGACAGGCTGTGGATCAATCAAAACGCTTATCAAGCGTTCGTACTCTTAATCTTAATCGTACTCTTACTCATGTTCTTAATCAAAAAATTCGGTAGCATTAGTCAATTGCTAAGACCGATTACGATTACGATTAAGAGTACGATTAAGGATTATTTCAGGCAGAGCCATCTCTCTCTGATCTGGCTCTCCGAGGCGTAGGCTCTACGAGCCGGAGACCCAAAGGACCAGGTTTTTCAGGACTAAATAAATCTTCAGCCAAAGCATTATCATAACGCCGGATAAACCGAGTTAAATTTACAACTGACAACGGACAACAAACAACTGACACATTGAGTTAACAAGGACTTCATAAGATGCCTAAAATTTTGGTTGATGCCAGAGAAATTGAAGCCGAAGAAGAGTCGACGCTGCTTCAGGCCTGCTTGAACAACGATATTTACATCCCCAACCTTTGTTATATTGAAGGGATGAAGTACCCCTCGTCTCTGTGCAGAATGTGCTTCGTTGAAATCAAAGGGCAAGACAAACCCGTGGCTGCATGTGTCGTAACGGTCAGCGAAAATATGGTCGTCACAACCGACACGGAGGCGGTCAGGCGACTGCAGCGTTCGGCCCTGCGCCTGCTGCTTTCGGTACACCGCGTAGACTGCAAAAACTGTCAGGCCAACAAAAAATGCGAGTTGCAGCGTATCGCCCAATTCTTAAAAGTCGGCTTGAAGCCCAAAAAGCTTGAACAATACCTTAAGGAGCCGGAAATCGTCGCAGAGCATCCCTGTTTGGATTATTACCCCAATCGATGCGTTTTGTGCGGCAAGTGTTTCTATGCCTGCCGCCGGCAGCACGGCCAGTCGGTCTTGACCTTTGCCAAACGAGGGTTTCAGACTATAATCAGCTTTTACGGCCAGGATGATGAGTCCAACTTTGCATGCGAGGGCTGTACGGTCTGTGCTGATATCTGCCCGGTCGGCGCCCTTGTCATCAGAGACCGAGAACAACCCTGAAACCCAAAAATACCCGCCCTTTATCATAAGCGGATCATTCCTCCTGATTTAGCACCGCTCGTATTTTTTTTGCAAGTTCACTCATAACCACCGGTTTCATCACGAAACCACGAATATCGGCAGATAAACATGGAAAACGGTCAATTTTGAAATTGAACCGTCCGTGTGAAATATGGGTGAGTTGGAAAGATGGTAAGTTTTGCCGTCTTTAGGGGTGACCAGTTCATTTTTCACATTCTTTCCCTGCAAAATTTCTTCATAAATACACCACGGACATTTTTCATCACGACCATGTATCGCCTTGTGGCAGGGTTCGCCGGTAGCATCATAACCTATCCTTTTTTTCATGGCCGGATTCATGTACTCTATACGAAAGTCAGGCGAGCAAATATACACCTCGTCATCCATAGCTTCCATCATGGAACGATATTTTTCTTCGCTCTCCCGCAGCGATTCCTATGCCTGCTTGCGCTCAACGATCTCAAGTTGTAGTGCTTTATTAGCCTTCTTTTGGTTCTCTATCGCCTTTTTGAGTTCCAATGCGGTATTTTCTAAAGTCTTTTTTTGTTTGTGAAGGTTGATAAAAACTTTTACTTTACTCTTTAAGATATCCGGATCAAGGGGTTTGAACAGGTAATCCACTGCCCCCGTATCATAGCCTTTGAATATATGTTTTTGCTCCGAGCTTATTGCGGTTACAAAAATAATGGGGATGTTTTTTGTCTCTTCACTCTCTCTCATAATCTCAGCGGTCTCGAAGCCACTCATGCCCGGCATTTGGACATCTAAAAGGGCTAGGGCAAAGTCATTTTCGATCATTAAACTCAGAGCCTCATTCCCTGACGTTGCTTTGACAATGTTTACGTCAAGATTCTTCAATAACACCCCAAGGGCCATCAGGTTTGCAGGTATGTCGTCAACAAGAAGGATATTAACCTTTTCGGTTTCACTCATGTTTACTCTCCTGGGTTGTTTTGCTCAAAAGTATACATCTCCGTTGGCTTGATCATTTCTTGATAACCGGAAAAGATGAGGACAAGCCAGCTAATTTGGTTATAAATGGTCTGTTTCTTCAAGTGGTAGCATATGATCTACATTAGCAGCAGCCATTGCCGCTTTGCTTGCGCATGCCAGTTTGTTTTTCTAACTCCTTAACTCTTTGTTCCAACTCTTCATAGGTTGGTTTACCAGCCATTATAAAATCCTCCGATTAATCGAAATAAACGATAAAAAATTGAAGATGTTTAACCAGCATCATGACCGCAATCTTTTTCTTAATAGTTGGCTATGATTTTTGGTGATACCTTGCAAACCAGCAGATATCATAAGCTGTTGAAATTTATAAGATACGTTAATCTTATCACCAGCCCCAATTAGCCCCCCAATTCAAATTGAATCCTTTAAAATGAATATATCCTTACAGCCCTTTCCAGTTTGATATATTTAGATTATCACATAAATTCAGTGGGTTGATATTAGCATTCCAGTCGAGTAACGCAGGGGAATCTCACCCTCACGTCCTCACAGATCCGTGCATGACAGTCTCCCGTCACACG
>JAQBHK010000272.1:0-26604 GCA_032127815.1 Desulfobacterales bacterium | reverse complement strand
GTAATACTGCACCCAATAGCTTTCCAGAGCGGTGATTTGCTCTTCGTTCTCCATGTCGGCATACTCTGCCACCATCTGCTGATACACTTTGAAGGAGGTTATTTTGGTCGCCTCCAAAAAGAGACCCGAAAGCATAATGACAGCCAGAATGATAATGGCATAGTGATCCACGCCCTTGGTCCTAAGGCGCGGCACCTTGAGAATAAAGCGCCTGTAAATGGCAATGCCGACTCCGATCAAAACCATCAAGCCGAAAACATCCCGGAGGAAAAAGAAGGGGTTGAGCGTAGAATAGTACGTAGCGAAGATGGCTTCGGAAATATGCTTTTCAAGGGCATGCATCAACAAAAGGAGCATAAAACCGCCGAATATGAGCATATGCATCAACCAGCGCGTAAAATCCTCTTTGAGAATTCTGGCCTGCAGAACCACATCAAGGATAAAAACCTTGATAAGGGTAAGGATTTTTGCACTGAAAACGACGCCGGCAATCCCTTTGAAAGCCTCACTTATTCTATCGGAAGTTGTGAATTCTTTGGCGGCGACCCCGATCTTGCGTGAAAACCAGGTCGAGATTTTGTAGAGTAGTCCAAGGGAGAAAATAGCAAGTGAAATATAAAGAGCCAGAGTAAACGCCATAATAAACTCCTTGATTACATATTGAAAAGGCTGCTGTAGCGGCAACCGGTGCAGCCTGGTGCACCTACTATACAAACTATGCCTTCTTTCATATCACCTAATTACTTGTCAAGGAAAATATATTACTGGACATTTGATATACCGGATTCTGATTGGTCATTTAAATCTCATTTTTTTTGTGCTATAAGCATATAGCTTTTTTTGAGAATAACGCTACTTGTCCCGTCGCAGCTATCGCGAAGACGGAAGATTTGGGCAAAAAGACCATTTATGGATGGGCACTAAATAGATGCAGCCTGTTCGAACGGAATTAACCATGCGATCGGAAAATGAGAAAAAATATTTATTCAAGGCCATTGATGCGTTCCAGAGGAGGCTTGTTGTCGTTAGTCCGGAATTTAAAATTCTGGCCGCAAGCTGCAAGGTAGATGGGCCAAGAGAGTCTGAATTTATTGGTAAAATTTGCTATGAGGTTTTTTCTAACCGGTCCTCTCCATGCGAAAACTGCGCGGGAACAGAAGCATTGGGAGACGGTAAAACCGCATTAAAGCCTAAACCGGAAGATAATTTGGATCTGGAAAGGATGCCGTGTTACTATGCATACCCGCTGTTTAAGGGAAAAGATATCGAAGCTTTTGTAAGCATGGATTTTGACCTCCCCACCAAAGGGGGCATTGAAGAAAAATTCCAACGGTCCAAGGCCTTTTTGCGCAATATCATTCTTAGCTCTGTAGACGGCATCATCGCCAACGATAAAAAAGGCAAAATTCTGATTTTTAACGAAGCCGCCGCCGATATTTTCGGATACACTGTCGATGAAGCGCTTACCCATCTGGACGTACGGGATATCTACCCCGGCAAAAAAGCCTATGATGTGATGCGAGAGCTCAGGAGCGAGGAACACGGCGGCAAGGGCAAATTAAAATCATACCAGGTAGATATCATTACTAAAAACGGTGAAATAATTCCCATCAAGTTGAGTGCGGCGATTGTTTACGAAAACGGACAAGAAGTGGCAGCCATCGGCTTTTTTCATGATCTACGCGAGGAACTTCGCATGAAAGCAGAACTGGAAAAGACCCAGATCCAGCTCCTGCAAGCTGAAAAAATGTCTTCCCTCGGCAAACTGGCCGCCGGAGTAGCCCACCAGTTAAATAATCCGCTGGGAGGGATCACCCTGTTTGCCAAGCTTGTCCTGGAAGAATACGACCTGCCGGATGGCGCCAAAGAAGACTTGCACCGCATACTGAAGGACGCCAAACGATGCCGCGATACTGTAAAAGAGCTGCTCGAATTTACACGACAGACACGCCATTTTATGCGACCTCACGACCTCAACCAGGCGCTTTCCAGAACCCTGTTTCTGCTCGAGAACCAGGCGCTGCTCCACAATATAGATATCAAAAAAGACCTGGACCCTGCACTCCCCTTTGTTCCGGCGGACATCCAGCAGCTTAACCATTTGTTTATGAATATCATTCTCAATGCCGTGCAGGCCATGGAAGGCAAGGGCAAGCTTATTGTGCAAAGTTACCTGATAGAGAACAATCAACACGCCTGCGTCAAAATATCCGATACAGGTCCCGGTATCCCGGCAGACATTCTTCCCCATATCTTCGAACCCTTTTTCACTACCAAGGAAGAGGGTGAGGGGACCGGTCTGGGTCTCAGTCTGGCGTACAACATTGTAGAAAATCACGGCGGTACGATTAAAGCAGAGAGCCGGCCTGAAGAAGGCACGACATTTATCATTGAACTTCCCATTATGACAAAATCCCATGGAGGAAATGACCGTGGAAAATAGAACTGACACCATACGCGTATTGGTAGTAGATGATGAACAGGACATCCGGGACGGATCGGAACGCATTCTGGCCCGCCTCGGTTTTCAGGTCCTTAAGGCGCAACGTGGAGACGAGGGGCTTAAGATCCTGGAAACCGAAGGCGCATCCATCGTTCTTCTCGACTTAAAGATGCCGGGCATGGACGGAATAGAGGTTCTTGAACGCATTCGAAAAATGGATGAATCGATTCTGGTCATCGTCATCACCGGTTATGCCACGGTTGAAACAGCTATCGAAGCCATGAAGCTGGGGGCCTATGATTTTATCTCAAAACCTTTTGAGCCGGATCAACTCCGCATTGTAGTTAATCGCGCCTGGGAAAAAATCCGCCTTACCCGGAAGGCTGAAAAGCTGGCACAGGAAAAAAGAAGGACCCTGGCTGATCTTGACACTGAAAAGAGCCGTATCCATACCATTATCGAGAACCTTCCCAACGGTGTAATGGTGACCAATACCCGGGGGCAGGTGGTTCTGATGAATCCGGTCTTTAGGAAGCTTCTTGATCTTGACCCCGGCTTGAAAATCGGCGGGCAAATAGAGAACTATGTGCCGGATAAAGGTTTTTGTAACCTTGTGATGGAGATTTCTCAAGGAAAACATGTGGATTATGACGATATTCCTGACTATGAATTTGCCATTGCGGACCAAAAACATTTTCTGGTAAAGGGGCAGCCGGTTCTCGGTGAAAGAAAAGAGTGCCTGGGAGCGGTCGTGGATATTATGGATATTACCGCCATGAAAGTGATGGATCAACTTAAATCCGAATTCGTGACCAAGGTTTCTCACGAACTGCGCTCACCCCTTTCAACCATCCATGAGCAGCTTGCATTGGTCATCAGAGATATGTTGGGCAATGCATCCGAGCATGACCAGCATATACTTACCCGTGCCAGGGAAAAGACCCAGGGTCTGATTTCTCTTATCGGCGACCTGCTCGACCTTTCCCGTATCGAGGAAGGTGTTCTCTGCCAGGAACCGCAACCGATCCACTTGGAAGAACTTTTGGAAAACATTGTAGATTTCCTCAAAACCCGGGCCGAGGGCAAAGGACAGTCCCTTACCCTGCAACTTCCCGGTGATCCGCTGCCCGAACTCACGGCCGATCCGATTGCCTTGGAAAGCATTTTCGGGAACCTGATCACCAATGCCATCAACTACACCCAGGACGGCGGGAAAATCAAAGTAGCCGTCGACATGGCCGGAATCAATGTACGCGTCAAAGTTATTGATAACGGATTCGGGATCTTAGATAAATATCTTGACAAGATTTTTGATAGATTCTACAGGGTTAAGGACGATAAGACCAGATATATCACCGGTACGGGGCTGGGGCTGCCCATCGTAAAGGGGTTGGTGGATTCTCTAAGCGGTTTTATAGATGTAGAGAGCACGCCCGGCCAGGGCTCAACCTTTACGGTGCTGTTGCCGGTCACAGATTTGCGTTAATCACCTTTATAAATTCCTCCGGAGGGACTTGAATACCGGTCCAAAGGAAGAAGGTTCGCTTGATCTGATGTGCCAGGGTGGAAAGACCATCCATAAAGGGAATATCGTTGCGCAGAGCCATATCGCGCCAAAAATTTTGACTGCGCCCATAATTAAGGTCGAGCACCAATTCGCAATCCTGCACGTTGAGCCTTTCAATAATAGCGGCCATTTCCGGAGATTCGTCGTAGCTGGAGACAGAGGTGGCGTTAACCACCAGGTTCACCGCTAAAGGCCGGTTCGATAAAGCATTAATCGACTGTGCTTCTCCGCTGAAACGATTGACAATTTGCCGGGTTTTTTCGGCGTCACGGCCGGCAACAATTATCGATTCTGTTCGCAGCCAGTTTAAAATAAACACAACCGCCTTGGCCACTCCGCCTGTTCCGAAAACCAGCGCCGACTTGCCGTCAACATCAAAGCCGACCTCATGCAAGGAATCCATGAAACCGATGGCATTGGTGTTATAGCCTTTAAGTTCATTGCCTTTGCAAATGATGGTGTTGATTGCACCGATGATATTGGCCCCCTCTGATAAGATATCTAAATGCGGAATGACCGCTTCCTTGTACGGGACGGCGACATTGGCGCCGGCAATGTTAAGCACTTTAATGCTATGCAACGCCTGGCCGATTTGATGCGGTGCAACTTTAAAGGGTACGTATGCTCCTTTTATCCCCAGCCGCTTCAGCAATGCCGAAAATATAGCCGGTGACTTTGCATGGGAAACCCGTTCGTCGCCTATGATACAATAAACTTGCATTTGAAAGCACTGTTTTGGATTAAAGAATTGGCCGACAAAAAAACCCGCTCCGATTAACCTGGGCAGGTTTTTCCGGTAACCGTTCACAGGTTCAGAGTTCACCGTTCTGCGTTTCGGGTTCTGCGTTGAATCTTTCAACCCTGAACCTCTGAACCTCTGAACCTTTAAACCCTGAACCCGTGAACGGTTACAATATCTCACACATCAATTACATGGCCGACTCAGGATGAAAAACCAAAACCTCCTTGAGATCTTCACCCAGATAGGTACGCTCGTTGGGGCCCAAGATTCCCATAGAGAGGCAGATGAGGGTCCACAAATGAAGGGTTTCGTACCTTCCTTTGTAGTGTTCGCCGATATCGTGGACCTGGGCATGACAATTGTGGCACGGTGTGATACAATAGGTGGCACCGGTTTTGATGATCTGATCGAACTTGAACTTGCCATAACCCCGGCGCGCTTCCGGCAATCCCGACTGCAAAAACCCGCCGCCGCCACCGCAACAGTAGTTGTTCGACCGGTTCGGCTGCATGTCGATAAAATTCTCTTCGCCCACAACCGCTTTGACGGTATACCTTAAGTCTTCGGCTACCGGGTCACCGAAACTCTTGCGTACCAGCTGACAGGGGTCTTGTACCGTAAATTTAATTTTCAAGTCCTTATTCCAGTCGGAATTGACCTTCAGCTTACCCTCCCGGATCCATTCGGCGTAAAGCTGGATGATGCTCTTGATCTCAAACTTGTGCTCGATCTTGAAACGCTGCAGTCCGACCCGGACTGCAAAAAGTTCGTGCCCTCACTCCGTATTGAGCCAGTATTTGCACCCTAAGTCATCGACCGCCTTGGCCTTGACCCTCACGATGTGCTCCCAACCTTCCAAATCCGCGCAGAACAGACAGTAATTTTCCGCGGCCCAGCCCTTGGTGCCGTAGGTCCAGTCGGCTCCGACCGCATGCAGGATCTTCCACAGCGGCACCATCTCGTCCGGCTCGGTCACCGGCTCGCGCGAATTCTGGTTCAAAAAGTACATGGCGCCCTCTTTGTTGAGGGGCGCCTGCATGTCTTTAAACTCCGGCTGCGCCTCCTGGTACTCCTCCAGCACGTCCTCCACAACAAACTGAAAATCTTCCTCGGGAGTGCCCATGGCGCTGCACGTATCGTTTTTCTGAGCGACCTCGCACGAACCCCGGATGCCCTTGGGCTGCTTGTCTTTGGGCCAGTTTCTGCGGATATTGAAGACCAGTCCGGGGATGTCGATCTTCATGGGGCACAAATAAACACAGCGCGTACACATGGTGCACATCCAGGCCCATTCCGAATTTAAGAGCTCTTCGTCCATCCCCAGCGAAGCCATTCGCAAAAACTTCCGCGGATCCATATCCGCCAGACCGGTGGCCGGACAACCCGAAGAACACGCTCCGCACGTCAGGCAAAGGTTCAGATTCCCTCCATTCGGGAGAATCTCCATCACACTGTCTTTAAAGATGCTCTGTTTGGGCCCTTTAAACTTAATAATTTCGGATGACATTATGTTCTCCTTTAAATTGAAAATCGCAGGTTGAAGATCAAGCAGACAACATCGCCCATCTTCAACCGAGAATAATCAATTACAGGTATCGGACAATTTTCGATAAATTAATCGCCGAGAAGTCTTTTGATACTTTCCGTAATCTCCTCGGCCGAGGCCGGTTTGGCAATATAGTCGTCCGCCTCGGTGCTCATTCCATCGCGGTGGGAATAGCGCGTAGACGTCACATGCGAAGCAACGGCCGTCAGCAGAATGACAGGAATATCAACATATTTCTCATCTGCCTTCAGTTTCTTACATACTTCGTATCCGTCCATTTCAGGCATCATGATGTCCAGCACAATAGCGTCCGGCGGGTTCGCGTAGACCTTTTCCAGGCCTTCAACGCCGCTGTAAGCAAGCTCGACCGCGAAGCCTTCCTTCTCCAGGTTCAGTTGAACAATGGAGCAGAAATCCGGTTCGTCATCGACAACTAGAATTCTCTTTTTTTCACTCATAGCAGCACTCCTTTATTTTGTTTGTTTCAGTTTTGACAGTGTCGATAAAATCGTAATACGATTTTATTTAATCCACACTCGGCCGGGGATATAAACCGGATGCTTTCACAATCTCAGGCACCATTTCTTCCCATTCAATGGCCATGATGTGAAAGCCACTAACCCCTTTTATCTCTTTGAGGTGCTGAATCTGCTCGATGCAGATTTTGACCCCTTCCTCCGGCTGTTTCTCCTTGGGTGTATCCGACATCCTTTTGACCAACTCATCGGGTACTTCTATCCCGGGAACACGATTCTTCATGTATTTGGCCATGCCGGCGGATTTAAACGGCGTCACACCTGCCAGGATATAGACCTTATCAAGTAATCCACGGTCACCGGCCATCTGCAGCCAGAGCTCGAATTTTTCCATGTTGTATATGCACTGGGTCTGGATAAACTCGACCCCGGCGGCAATTTTTTTGGCCAGGCGGGGAACCCGAATCTCAAAGGGGTCGGCAAAGGGATTGGCCGCCGCCCCTACAAACATCTGTGGAGGACGGCTAATATCCCCGCCGCCCAGAAACTTGCCTTCATCGCGCATTAACCGGACGGTTTGAGCCAATTGCATAGAGTCAAGATCGTGAACGTTTTGCCCCTGGGCACAGTCCCCAAAGCTCTGGTGGTCTCCGGAAAGACAGAGAATATTATGGATGTCGAAGGCCGCCGCCCCTAAAATATCACTCTGCAGGGCAATGCGGTTGCGATCACGGGTCACCATCTGAAGTACCGGTTCCAGTCCCATAAGTTTCAGGCGGATACAGGCTGCCAGGCTACACATACGGGTTACCGATGTCTGGTTGTCGGTAATATTGATGGCATCCACGTAGTCCTTGATCAGTTCTGCTTTTTCGCTAATCTTTTCCATGTCAGAACCACGCGGAGGGCCGCACTCGGACGTAACGGCTAAATGACCGGCGGCAAGAATCTTTTCCAGTTTACTTGGTGTCTTTACTTTCATCCTGTAAATCCTCCCTGACAACTTTTCGGGGTCCTCCGGCCCTGTCGGCGGACCAATCTTTCAATGCACTCAGCGCTTCATAATCATCGAGTCTGCCCAAAGCCTTGAGGCGATCGACGATCAGCTGCCAGGCACAGGCGACATCCTTGTTAATCTCACAACTCCCTTTGGTCGAGCCACCGCACGGACCGTTCAGAACGCGCTTGGCGCACCTGGAAATCGGGCATATTCCGCCGGTACGCGCCAGAATACACTCGCCGCACGCCTGGCACCTTTCCGTCCAGAGACCCCGTTCTTCGGTAACTCCCAGAAAAGTGGTGTTCACTCCGGGATAGACAGGGGTGGTGTGGTATTTTTCAGCCGTGAACTGAACGCCGACACCGCAGGCCAGGGAGACGACAGCGTTATACTGATCGATGATATCCCGAATTTCTTCAAGGTATTCATGATCACATTGCCGCTGCAGCGTACGCTCGTCGATCCGAACCGTCTGTCCCTGATTTAGAAAATGCATTCTTAAAACCGAAGCCAGCACAGCGACCTCCTTCTTGCCCCCTGCCTCGCAAACCGTGACGCATTCGTTGCAACCCAGAATGAGGATCTTTTCATACCCTTTGACTTCTTCTATGATTTCCTCAACAGGCTTTCTATCTGCAACAATCATATGACCTCTCTTTCATTTTTACTTTTACTCAATTCGCAATCTTAAATCGCCAGACTTTTCAGGCAGCCTTATCCGCGGCCCGCTTAATCGGGTTGGGACCCAATTTGAGGATTCTTTCGTTCATTTCAATCGCGAATTGGGTAAAACGTAAACCTTCACTGGATGAAAGGTTGTACATCTGCACCCTTTCTCCACCGATATTAATGGTATCAAGAATCTTCTGGACCTGCTCCACCCGTTTGCGGGCCCTTAAATTGCCTCTGTTAAAATGGCAGTCTCCTTCCATACAGCCCACCACATAAACGCCGTCGGCGCCCTTTTCAATGGCGTGGAGCATATGAATGACATCGACTTTTCCGGTACATGGTACCAGAATGATTTGAATATTGGACGGGTATTGCAACCGCATCGAACCTGCCAGGTCCGCGGCCGTATACCCTCAGAACTTGCAGCAAAATGCAATAATTGTCGGGTCGAAATCTCCCATAACATACTCCTCTCTTGCAAGGATTCAGCCTTGCCCGGTCCTTTTACAAATTCGGCTTCACATCAATCAATTAAATAACGCGTCAATTTTACACATGATCTGATTGTCCTCATACCAACTCAGCTCAATCGCTTTGGCCGGGCACTCCGCCGTACAGATGCCGCAGCCATGACACAAGGCCTCATCGATTTGGCTGACACCCTCTGCATTAATCCTGGGCACATTGTAGGGACACGCCCGGACACAGACCAGGCAGGCGGCACAAAGGTCGGCCTCGACCTTGGCAGTCACGGCAGATAACGTCAACCGGGGCTGGGACAAGAACGTAGTGGCTCTTCCAGCCGCGGCCAAGGCCTGGGAGATCGATTCGGACAAAAGTTTGGGGCTGTGGGCGGTGCCGCAGACAAAAATACCCTCCGTTGCCATATCGACCGGCCTTAATTTAACGTGGGCCTCCATAAAAAAGCCTTCCGCCGTCCGGGCCAGTTTAACAATAGAGGCGAGTTCCTCGGTGTCTTCGGCCACCATTCCGGCACTCAACGCCAAAAGGTCTGCGCTGACCTGAATGGGACGACCCAGAATATGGTCCGTAAATGTGACCACAACACCGTCTTCGGCCGCTTCGACCACCGGGGGATCATCCTCCTTGAACCTTGAGAATATAACTCCTTTTTGCCTGGCCTCGGTATAGTACTCTTCTAAAAATCCGTAGGTGCGGATATCCCGATAAAGGACAAAGACCTGGGCATCCGGGTTTAGATTTTTGATATGGATGGCATTCTTAACGGCGGCCTGACAGCAAATCCTGGAGCAATTGGGATTCTCCTGGTTGCGCGATCCCACACACTGTATCATGACCACCTGTTTCAGATCGTCGGCGCCCTGCTTTTTTAAATGATCGCCAAGCTCCACCTGGGTCATTACCCGTTGGTCCTGGCCATAGAGAAATTCTTGGGGACGGTATTCCGTAGCCCCGGTCGCCAGAATGACAACACCATGATCGATCTTTCTTTCGTACATACCCGGCCCAACCAGCACTTCGGTTGTAAAGTTGCCTTTGAAGCCGGAAAATCCAACGATGAGGGATCGGGTTAAAACCTGGATTTTGGAATGGGAATTCACTTTTTCAATCCGTTCTGCAAGATACTTGCCCACATCCATCCCTTCGATGGTAGCGGTAAGACGATTGGCCATCCCTCCCAATTTTTCTTCTTTTTCGACCAGCACCACTTCAAAACCCTGATCCGCAAGACCCAGGGCCGCATTCATGCCGGCGACGCCGCCGCCGATGATCAGCGCCCGTTGAACGACCGGAATCGTCTTTTCGTGCAGCGGACGGAGTGTCGCGGAGCGTGCTACGGCCATGCGCACCAGGTTTTTGGCTTTTTTCAAAGCTTTGGCCGGCTCATCCGAATGGACCCAGGAATCCTGATTGCGGATATTGGCGATTTCGACCAGGTATTTGTTGATACCGCAGCCCACCAGCGTGTCCATGAAGATCCCCTCGTGGGTCTTGGGGGTGCAAGCCGCCACGACGATTCTGTTAAGGCGGTGTTCTTTGAGGATCTCTTTCATCTTTTCCAAAGAGTCCTGACTGCAAGAAAACAGGTTCTGACCGGTATAGGCGACATAAGGGAGCGTCTTGGCATACTCCTCGAGAACATTGACGTCTATAATACCGGCGATGTTGACGCCGCAGTGGCAAACAAAGATGCCGATGCGCGGTTCCTGCTGAGTTACATCGATTTCATCGGGAATCTCCACGCTTTTGGTCCGGGTGTGTCTAACCTCGTTCAAAAGCCCGCCGGCCAGGCAGGCTGCCGCACTCGCTTCGCTCACGGAACTCGGTATATCTTTGGGTCCCTGAAATACCCCGGATACGAAGACCCCGGGCCGCGAGGTTTCCACCGGCGCCTGGGGCCGGGTAACGGCAAAATTGTATTTATCCAGCTCGATTCCCAGACGCTCGGCCAGTTTTTTGGTTGTTTCCGGCACCTGAAGACCTACGGACAGCACCACCATGTTGAACGTCTCTTCCTGGCGCGCGCCGGTCTCATCCACATACTGCAACTGCAAATCGCCGGTCGCGGGCACCTCGTTGATGGTGTGAATTCTCGAATTAACAAAACGAACCCCGGCTTTTTCTTTGGCCCTTAAGTAATATTTCTCGTAGTCTTTGCCAAAGGTGCGAATATCCATATTGAAAATGGCGCAATCCAGATCTTCCTTGGAGTGGTCCTTGGCTATCATGGAATCCTTTATCGCGTACATGCAGCAGACCGACGAACAATACCCGTTGCCGCAGCGGTTGGTGTCACGCGACCCTACACACTGCAACCAGGCAATCTTTTTCGGCTCGGATTCATCCGAGGGACGCACCAGGTGCCCCATGGTCGGACCGGAAGCGCTCAAAATGCGCTCAAATTCCAAACTGGTCACCACGTTGGGGTTGCGCTTGTAATGGTAAAATTCCTCAAACACAGTCGGATCATACGGTTCGGATCCCGTCGCCAGTATCACCGAACCCACGGCAAGCTCCAGGTCTGCGGACTGCTGGTCGTGAATCACCGCCTCGGCCAGACAGGCCTCGACACACTGCATGCACTCCGAACAATACCCGCAGTTCAAACAACGCGCGGCCTCTGCTTGACCCGCGGTCTCTTCGTAGCCCAGTTCCACTTCCGCAAAGTTGCCCTGGCGCTTTGCAATCGCCAGCTCGGGCATTTTGGCGCGGGCCTTTCTCGATTCGCCCTCGGGAACCGGACGGTACACCGGATCGGTTACCTTAGCCGGCTCACGGCCCTCGGCCAGGTCGCGGCCGTCCAGGTACCGCACCATGGACTCGGCCGCCTCGCGGCCCTGGGCAATGGCGCCAATGGCCACCCAGGGGCCCGTCTGCAAATCACCGCCGGCAAAGACGCCCTCGCGGCCCATGGCATAGGTCACCGTATCGGTCTCGGCCGTGCCCCAGCGCGTAAATTCCAAACCGGTCACATCCTCGATGGACGTAAGGTCCGGGCGCTGGCCGATGGCAGGGATCAACTGGTCGATCCGAATCTCGTATTCGCTGCCCGGAACCGGAATCGGACGGCGACGCCCTGATGAATCCGGCTCGCCCAGCTCCATGCGGATGCAGCGCAGCCCCTCCACCTGGCCGTCGCGCACCAAAACCTCCTGAGGCGCTACCAGATAAGTGATCTGCGTACCTTCCTCCTCGGCCGCCTGGATCTCTTCCTCCCAGGCCGGCATCTCGGCCCGTGTGCGGCGATAGATAATGCTCACCTCTTCGGCACCCAGACGAACCGCACTGCGGGCGACATCAATGGCCACATTGCCGCCGCCGATGATCGCAACCTTTTTGCCCACCGTCGCTGTGCCGGTTAAGTTCACCTCGCGCAGAAAATCAACACCCTGCCGCACGCCTTTGGAGTTTTCAGCCGGAATCCCAAGCTCGATACCCTTGTGCGCCCCCAGTGCTAAATACACCGCCTTGTAACCCTGATCGAACAGGTCGTCCACCGTCAGATCGGGGCCTAAGGGCGTGTTGGTCTTGATTTCAACACCCAGATTGGTGATCACCTCTATTTCCTGGTCCAGAACCTCGCGGGGCAAACGGTGCGCAGGAATGCCAACCCTCAGCATACCCCCGGCCTTGGGCAGGGCTTCGTAGATCGTCGACAGCACTCCTTGCCGCGCCAGGTGATACGCCGCCGACAGACCCGCAGGACCCGAGCCGATGATCGCGACCTTCTCTTTGCGCGGCGCCGCACACTCAATCTCTATCTGGCGACAATCAAACTGATCCGCAGCCAGGCGCTTCAAATCCCGGATCGCCACTGCATCGTCCACCTCCAGACGGCGACAGGCATCCTCACAGCCGTGGGGGCAGATCCGACCCAACACACCGGGTAGCGGCAACTCCTCCATGATGATCTTAAGGGCCTCCTTGTACTTGCCCTCCTTGACCATTTGCACATATCCCTGAACGTTCAATCCTGCCGGACATGCCGAACGGCAGGGAGCTTTATCCGCCTTTTGTATGGCAAAGGCCCCCGGAATCGCCTGGGCGTATCTTTTGTAGGCCGCTTTTTTAGTAGAAAGGCCTTCGTCGTACTCGTTGGGGAGCTCTACGGGACAAACCTTGACACATTCACCGCAGCTGGTGCACTTGTCCACATCGATAAAGCGAGCTTGCTGCCGCAACCTTGCCGTAAAACGTCCGGGGTTGCCTTCCAGACTCAAAAGTTCGGTGTTTGTCAAAAGCTCTATGTTTAAATGCCGGCCGACCTCGACCAGTTTGGGCGAGATAATTCACATGGCACAATCATTGGTGGGGAAGGTCTTGTCCAACTGCGACATCATACCACCAACGGCCGAAGATCTCTCGACCAGGTAGACATAATATCCCGAGTTGGCCAGATCCAGGGCGGACTGCATGCCTGCAATACCGCCGCCGAGCACCATCACCGAACCGACACTCTCTTTTCCAGGCTTCGGCGAGGGCGTATCTTTTAAGTGGTTGTTCTTTTTTTCCATTTTTATGTCCTTACATTCTCTCTATTATTTCAGGAAGTTTGTGTTCCCACCCGATGGTTGCAAGCAAGACTCCGCTGAATCCTTCCTGCTGCAATGTCTTAGCCATTTCCGATGCAATCCGGATACACTCGCGGACCTTGTCAGGGGCTTTCTGAATCCTTGTGATCACGGCATCGGGAATATCTCCATGCTCAACATTACGCTGAATGTAACGGGCCATCCCCAGGGATTTGAGCAACAACACCGTTGGAATTATTTTTATCTTCCCAAGGTCCACCCGCTTGATAAAAGGTTGAATGGCAGCAAGATCGAATAGAGGGGGAGTGACGAAGAAGGTAGCGCCGGCATCGACTTTCTGGTTCATTTCTGCAACAACTAATTCAGGGGATTTACTCTTAGCGCCGGCATCGACCGTCGAACCCACAAGAAAGCGTGGAGCTCCCGCAAGTTCAATGCCGGCCATATCTTTGCCTTCCTGAAGCTTTTGTGTAGCCCTCAATAGTTCCAGCAGATCGATGTCATAAACCGATCTGGCCTGGTGGTGGTCTCCATAGCCGGGCTCTTCGCCTGTGACCCCCATAACACTGGTGATACCACAGCCGTAAGCTGCAAGGAGATCTGCCTGGATAGCGAGTCGGTTCCTGTCCCTGCAATTAAGCTGCGTCACCGCCTCCATGCCTTCTTTTTGCAAAATCACGGCACCGCCGAGAGAACTCATCCGCATGACGGCGTTGCTCATTTCGGGCACAACAAAGGCATCCACATTCCCTTTGACCCGTCTGGCATTCGTCACCATCGTGGAGACATCGACTCCCTTGGGCGGCTCCATTTCCGCAAGTATGGCAAATTCCCCTGTCTCAAATTTGCGCTTCAATTGCATATTATTACCTCCAGGTTTTAAAACAACGTACTTGAGCTTTACCTAAATTAAGCGATAATTAGACTGACATAGAGGCTCAACCAGGTTCAATTACGATACAGCAACAACCGTGCCAGAAAAATAATATTAACACGGCATGTTAAATAGCATGTAATATCAATTGATTGAAACGGATAGGTCCCAGCGGCAAGGTATTTTCAAGTTTGAATACAAGGAACTGTTGTGCCAATTTGGCATATGTGCTAAAGCAAATAATACTAAATTCATAATGTTATAACAAACTGTGCCATTTTGGCATGGTCTTTTTTGGAGCATCTTATGTTTACGGTGTTTGTAACCGTTCAGAGGTTCAAAGGTTCAGAGGTTCAAAGGTTCAGGGTTGAAAGATTCAACGCTGAACGCAGAACCCAGAACGCAGAACGGTAAACCCTGAACCTGATAACGCCTACCGTTGTCTCATTTTAGCTTGGCAAAACACACATCTTGGCTTGGTCGTATATGGCCCGGGAGATATATCGATGAATAACAGCATTATCCTGGTTGATGATGATCTTGATTTTCTCGAAATCCTGAAAAAACGGCTGATCAACTCGGGGTTTAAGAATATTCACACCGAAGATGACCCGTTAAAAGCAGCATCGCTTTTTGAAAAAGGAGAGGTATTTGATATCGCCCTGATTGACATGACCATGCCGGGCATGAACGGAATCGAATTGCTTGAAACAATTAAGACGATGAGTCCGAGGACCGAATGCATTATGCTGACGGCTGTGAACGATGCCCGCAATGCCGTGGAATGCATTAAAAAGGGGGCTTATGATTATCTTTTGAAACCGATTGCCCAGGAGGATCTTGTTTTTTCAATGCAACGCACCCTGGAAAAGAAGCGTTTACTCGATATTCTGGACATTGAAAAAAGCAAAACGCTGCCCCGGCTGATAAACCCGGAGCCATTTAAACCGATTGTTACCCAATCCCATAAAGTCCTAAGGATTTTGAAGGAAGCCGAGCTGCACGCCGGCAGTGATGTTCCTGTTTTGATTACCGGAGAAAGCGGGACCGGCAAGGAACTTGTCGCCAAAGCCATCCATGCCGCCAGCCCCAGGGCGAAATTTCCGTTTTCGCCGGTAAACATGGCCTCTCTTACCGGCAGCCTGTTTGAAGCGGAATTTTTCGGCCACACCAAAGGCGCGTTTACGGGCGCGGAAAGCACCCGTACCGGCTACCTCGAACACACCCATCGGGGCACCATGTTTTTGGATGAAATCGGAAACCTGACGTATGCGCTTCAGGGCAAACTATTGCGGGTTTTACAGGATGGGGAATTTCTCAAACTAGGGACCAGCAGCCGTCAGAAAGTTGATGTTCGCTTTATTGCAGCCACCAACGAGGACATGGACAAACTCATCGCCAAGAAGCTGTTTCGCAATGATTTGTTTTACCGGATCAGGGTCGGATGGTTGCACCTGCCCCCCTTGAGGGCCAGACCGGGAGATATCCCGTTGCTGGCAAACAAATTTTTAAAGGATTTTTGCGGTGATTCAAATGATTGCGTGATTACAAAAGAAGCTATGTGTTTGCTTATGGAATATAGTTATCCCGGGAATGTCAGAGAACTTCAATCCATCATACAGTCGGCCGTCAACCTGTCCCAGGGAAGGCCGATTTCCTTAAATTTCCTTCCGGAACATTTGCAAGCGGAAAAACCGGTATTAAAGTGCAAGAGTTCTTCAGAATCCTCCATCCTTCCCCTGGCGCAAGTCGAAAAAGCGCTTATTCTCAGGGCTTATGACCAGACGGATCACAACAAATCCCTGGCAGCCAAGCTTCTGGGCATCGGCCTCAACACTCTCAGAAGGAAGCTCAAGTCGTATGGGGTAACCTAGGTTGAACGGTTCAACGTTCAAGGTTCAAAGTTCCGGGTTGATGAGCCTAGCAGACTCAATCCAAGGGCGGGTAAACCCTGGCACCCAGAACCTTAGAACCCTGAACCCGAATCTAATAATCAATAATCAATTGTCACTAGTGTCCCATTAAAAAATATAAGTTGTTTGTAACTAACTATTTATTTAGAACATATTAACGAAAACGAGCGTAATCGATTTGAATTTGGTTTGCATGGCTGATAATCCTTTCGCACCAACAAAGACAAAGCGAAAGGATCTCCCACATGAACCAAGGCAAAACGATTTTCTCTCAAATTGTAGACTTTCTGTCCAAATACAAATTCCGTCAATGCATTGATCGTTATAACGGAAATTACCGTGTTCGCTCTTTTATATCTTGAGAGTCCAAAGTTCTCATGATTATGAAAGGTCAGCGTCACCAGCCTGATGGCTGCCATGGCTGCTGAACTGGTATCCGTTGTGGGCAAAAGGTGTATCATTGTATTGGATGCCTATTTTGCCGTGGGGCCAGTGTTTTTAATCTTAAAGCAGCTTGCCGACGACGGTGGCAACCGTTTTGTTCTTGTTCGTGACGGCTCAGAGTGCTTCATATTAATGTGCTCTGATTTGAACTTGTCGGCTCCCGATATCATACGGGCTTACAGCTACAGGTTTAAGATCGAAGTCAGCTTCAAGGTGTTAAAACACCTGATGGGCGCATTTTCCTGTCGCTTTTGGACCAGTGCCTGGCCGCGCATTGGCAACCGAAATGCGAGCGATTTGTCTACAGCCAGTGATCCGCGTTCTCACAGATTAATCAGGCAGACAACAAACGCCATCGAAGCTTTTGTAAATTTTGGTTGCATTGCCACCGGCATTCTTCAAATCGTTTCTCTGAATTTCCATGAAACGATTTGGAACAAGTATCTGGGGTGGCTCCGTACGGTGACCTCAACGATTCCATCAGAGGAAGTTGTCAAGTCTGTCATCCAGGAGGAGTATTACCATAATTTTCGCTGTTTCAAGAATAGCGCGATTTATCGAATAATTATGTCAAAGAGCAGAAAACAAACAGTAGACGCAATGCCCTTAGCCGCATGATGGCGTTAAACTTTGGACTGTTGAGAACGTGAAATCATCTTTTAAGGCCAAAATAAACCGTACTCCAAGTTGGACCTGGTTGTTTTCAGCGCGAACCTGTAGATTCTTGACAATCTTTATTGTGTGGAATATTATGTTTATATTAATCCACATTAAATAGAGGTTTTTATGAGGACGATACAGATGACATTGGATGATGAGCTTGTTGAAACGGTAGACACACTTGTCAAAGAACTAAAAACAACACGCTCAGCTTTTACACGTGATGCTCTGAGAGAGGCTGTCAGCCGTTTTAATATCAAGCGCCTTGAGGCTGAACATCGAAACGGGTATGAACGACACCTTGTGAGCAAGAATGAGTTCAGTGTCTGGGAAAAAGAGCAAGATTGGGGGAATGAATGAAAAGAGGAGAAATAAGGTGGTACAGATTCAAACACCCCGACAAATTTACGCCCATAAGGTTTTCAAATGTGATTCTTTCGCAACCCTTGAGAGCTGTGCCCGAGCAATATAAAAAGTTAAATGGTATGTCCCCCCAAAGCCCGCCTCCCAAAAGGGAATTCTTATTCGGTTAGTTGAATGGTTTCGCCGGGCTTCGGAACCATAGCCGAAAACCCCTCGTTTTTAAGATGCTTTGCGAATGCAAGCGACTGGTCTTCTTCGCCGTGAACTACCGCAATTTTTTTAACCCGCAAATTAGATTCTTTTAAGAAACGGATCATTTCATGGCGATCCCCGTGGGCGCTGAAGCCGCCCAACTGGACAACCTCGGCCTTTAGCGGATACTCTTTGTTGAGAAACTTTACCAGAGGCGGCGGGCCTTGGCGGCCGGATGCTGCATAGTTCGTACCCAGGTCCAGAATGCGGCGGCCCAATGTGTTCTGGGCCATAAAACCGACGATCAGGATGGTATGCCGCGGATTATGAATTTTGTGTCGCAGATGGTGCAGTACCCGCCCGGCTTCACACATTCCTGACGCTGAGATAACGATATGCGGTTTTTGTTCGCGGTTAAGGGCCATGGATTCTTCCACGGAACCGACAAAATTAACCTGATCAAATGAAAACGGATTTTTACCCTTTTCAAGAAAAGTTGCATGGGTTTCCCGGTCGTACGCTTCCGGGTGTTCGCCGAATACCCGGGTGATATTGGTAGCCAGGGGGCTGTCCACATATACCGGAACCCGGGGTACTTCACCCTCGTCGTACAGCTCATGCAGCACGTAAAGCAGTTCCTGGGTTCGGCCGAAGGCAAATGACGGAATAATAACGGTTCCGCCTCTATCAAAAGTTTCCGCTAAAACCTTTTTTAACTGCGGTTTTAAATCTTTTACCGGCGCATGCAGACGATCGCCATACGTGCTTTCCAGAATCATCAAATCCACTTCCCGGTCAATATCTTCGAAATTCAGTGCCGGATTCTTGATGATCGGTTTTTCAAACCGGCCGAGGTCGCCGGTGTAGCAAACCGTCAGCGTTCGGTTGTTTTCGCGGACGTTTATCAAGGAGACGGCTGATCCAAGGATATGCCCGGCCTCGTAAAACGTACAGGTCGCATTCTCCCCGATAACAAACGGGTGGCGGTAGGGATAGCCTTCAAAAGAACCCAGCGCCGCGGCGGCATCTTCTGAATTATAAAGAGGTTGGACACTCTCGAGCCGATGTTCGCCGATGAGTTCGTTGATTTTTTCGGTGTTGAGCTTATGGCCTTGGGTTTTTAGAAGTTTTTTGATGTTTGTAAATGTCTTTGAAACCTTTTTGTTTCCGGAGCCGGGCATTATTCTGGAAGACAAATAATTTTTAACCATTTTATAATTGAGATAAGCGGCGTCCGATTCCTGAATATGCGCGCAATCCATCAAAAGATATTCACAGGCATCCGCTGTTGCCCGGACACAAAATGTCTGCCCGCTAAAAGTTTTTTTGGTCAACAAAGGGATGCGTCCCGAATGGTCGATATGAGCATGGGACAGAACAATGTTGGTAATCGTTTGCGGGGCAAAAGGGAGCAACCTGTTCTTTTCATCAGCCTCTTTGCGGCGTCCCTGAAACATGCCGCAATCCAGCAGGATTCTATCTGTCCCCGTTGATATCATATGCATTGAGCCGGTAACTTCCCGTACAGCGCCATAAAATGTTATCTTCATACAATTCCTCCGTTATTAGTAATGATTTCATGAGCTTTTGGTCCACAGTTGAAAACAAGGTCGAAAGCAGATAAATTGGGGATAAAACTCCCCCAGAGTTGAGGATAGATTATGACCGGGGGTTTAAAGTATGCGAGCTTGATTTGCGCCTCCCGGAATAGACCCGAATTAAGATATTTTTGGGCCGGGCTCTGGGCCAGATAACAGGATGCCCCCTGAGCGCGGCATATGTCGATAAGCAGTTGATGTCCGCGCGTTTGAACCTTCAGTTCCGACAGCAAGACAACCTTGGTGTCTATATTTAAGCATTTTATCAGATAGCGGATAATCTTTACGTTCAAGTCGATAAGTTTTTCAAATCCTTTTGAAAACAGAATCTCAACGAAATCTGAATGAGCCTCAAAATAAGGGGAGTTCCTGTAGGCATTTTTGAAGCTGGCCAGATGTTTGCGCGCCCAATGGCCTTCATGATAAATCTTGACTGCATTAATGTTTTGAAGTCCTTGCCCTTTCTTTTTGACCGGTATCGTCATCCATAAGGTGCCCTGGTCGTTTTTGAAACGGTTTCTGGTTATCCAGGTGGTCCCCCGGGGGAATTGAACCTCGTCTAAAAGGACCAGAACGTCGGAAAGATGAGCTTTGTAAAAAAAACCGGGGAAAGGCGCAAAATACGGCTGGCTGGTCGATATGATCATGATCTACACAAGTTTGAAGTGAGTATTTTTTCCATAATGCCTGGTGAATTAGCGAAATGGATGATCAGATTTTAAAGTGTGTGCTGTTTGAGCAATTAGAATGCTTTAACTTTAGTCGCTGTAGTTCACTTTATGTCCTGCTGCAGCGAGAGCTTCGCTTGCTTTTGCCAAGTTCTCCGCTTTCACCAGCAGATAGTCTGTATCGTATGTGGAGACTACAAAGATGGAAATGCCGGCATGTGTCAGCGTAAGGGACAAAGATGAAAGAATGCCGGTTTCAGATAAATCCAGAGGCCCCTGCACTTCAAGGCATTTCCATCCTTGATCGCACGAAACATCTTCAGGGATACAGACCTCTGCACAGACCACGGACAGTTCATGAAGAGTGCGGGTAACCGAGAAAAAGGCTGATTGAAAGGCCCATTCAGGAACAGATGCTTGAGCATCTAAACGGCAGATACCCAGCCGATCCGGCAAAACGGTCAGGGTCAGCGACTTATTCGGCATAACAATCCATTTTCTTTCGTAAATAATTCCGTATAAATCTCGTTATTAAAAAGCCAGGTCCAAATTGATTAAACCGCAGACACACGCCGATTGTCGCTGACAAATAGTTGGCCGAACAAAAAATCTGCGTCCATCTGCGTGAATCCGCGGTTAATAAAAGATTGCTGTGAACTAAAGGGTTTTATTTATAATTGTCCAGTGTATATCACATCCTTTTTTGACAATGGAGGCAATATGGCCGTCGAAAAACGTGTGTTCGACGTGCCACAAATCCCCTTTATAGTTGACGACCAGATTATCATCGTCGACTACCTGCACAATGCGGCATTTTGACAAATCCCGAATGCCGATGCCGACAGCTTTCAGCACACATTCTTTTGACGTCCAGTAGCGAAAAAAAAGGGTGAATCGATCCCCATCGGCAAGGCCCCATTCGCTGTCATCGACCGTCTTTTTCAATAGCGCTTCCGAGCAGGGGCGGATTTTCTCGATATCGATCCCGATCCTGCTTGCAGCCACAACACCACCGACATATTGGGGCTTATGCGTCACCGACCAGCAATTTCCATTAAAAGGTAATGGCGCGCCCTTTTCGTCCTTGTGTAGATCAATTAAACCGATGCCGCTTTTTTGGGCTGATATTTCAAGCGCCCGCCTGGCATGGCGGCTTAAACCGGCTACCTTCTCCCTGCCGGTCAACTGCCGGTCTTTTTCCGGCACCGCGAGTATGACCGGATAGACAATTCGATTGTTGATTGTTGATTGTTGATTGTTGATTGAATCCATATTATTAGAATTGTTTACTAACGTTACAAAATTAAGTTTAGATAAAAGGCAAATATTCGGTTTTTTAATATCATTACGAAAATCAAAAATAATAATCTAAATTTCGTGTTTTCGTACTTTCGTGCTTTCGTGATAAATATATTCTTTAAGGTTTCGATTCCTTAGAATTGCATGTTGAGCTCTGCATCTCGTGCTTAATTTTCAAGGCCTCTTCGTATATTTTATTTTTGGACACACCGTATTTTACTGCCATTGTCTTGGCCAGATCGGACAGGCTGCTTTCCGTGGTTTCAAGCGTTTTGATTATTACGCTTTGAATCGTTTCCAAAGAAACATCCGGGGTTTCTTGTCGCCCTTTGACGATTAAGGTACATTCGCCTTTTACAGTTGCACGCTCCTTAAGGCGACTGTGGATTTCAGACATATTTCCCCTGATAAATTCTTCGTGCAGCTTGGTCATCTCCCGGCACAAAACACCATAACGGTCACCCATCGCCGAAATTATTTCCTGCAAAAAGGCTATAATACGACGGGGAGATTCATAAAAGATGATGGTGCGGGGCTCATGGGCAAGTTCTTCTAACTGTTTAAGACGTTTGGCCTTTTTCTTAGCCGCAAACCCGATAAAAACAAAGGAGTCGGTCGGCAGTCCGGCAACGCTGAGTGCGCTTACGACAGCCGCAGCACCCGGTATGGGGACTACGTTTATACCGCCTGCAATGGCGGCATTTACCAGCCGGTATCCGGGATCGGATACGGACGGCGTCCCGGCATTGGATACCAGGGCCACCGCAGATCCTGCTTTAAGCCGATTAACAAGCTCCGGGGTGCGTTCGGTTTCATTGTGTTCGTGATAGGCGACAAGGTGCCCTTTGATCTTGTGCTTGGCCAGTAATTTGCCGGTATGGCGTGTATCTTCGGCTGCAATAAAATCGACCCGGCCAAGGACATTAAGAGCCCTTAGGGTAATATCCTCCATATTCCCGATGGGAGTGGCAACAACGTAAAGAGTCCCCGTTTTAAAAATGTTTTTAGAATCATCCATAGGCAAGCTCAAAGGCATTTTTGATTAGTTCTATCCGTGGATTGTCTTGTGATGAACTGATGGCCACAACGTCAAACCTTGCCTTGACGTTGTTTTGCTTTGTGGTTTTCAGATAGTAAAGGGCCACCATGGATATCTTTCTTTGTTTTTTGGGAGTTACGGCCCATTTGGGATTCCCGAAAGAATCGGTTCTTGTAGATTTGACCTCCACAAAGGCAAGTGTTTTTTTATCCCTGGCAATAATATCGATTTCACCCAGTTGATTACGGTAATTCTGCTCCAATATCTTATAGCCGTTTTTTTTGAGGTACCTAACGGCGATGGATTCGCTTTCTTTCCCAAATTCCTGTCGCTTGTCTTGCATCATAGAGCCTTAAATCATAATACCTCATATTGTTAAAGGACATCTAACACAATTTTTTGTTCTGTATTTGCTCACTAAAGGATATCCACGATTCGTTTGTCGTTCAAACTTCTGATAAGGGCCAGCAGACTTTCAGAAATATCTGGTTTTTAAGAAAAGACCACAGTTACTATATTTCATTGGGACTAAGAAAATAGCCCTTGCTCCTTATTGTCATCAAATCCCGGTCTTATAAAATCTCTTGCATCTGGGAACTGGGTTTCAACTCCATTTTTAATATGTTCCAACATCTTAATAAAATTCAGAATTTGTTTTGTCTGCCCAGGGAAATCCGTCAGCAAAACTTTCCAGGCAGACATTGAGCGATCTATGCCGATCAAAGCTACTTTTGCAGACCCGTCGGAATCTTTTGGAAACTCGTCAAAATCCAGTGATTCTTCCGTTGAAACGCTCTGAACAGCCCTTTCGAGCTTTACGTGAATTTGCCATTGATACCATCCAATTATTTCTATGGCATCACTTATTTCCTTGGCTTCCTGGATTGGATTGCTTTGCGAGGAGATGATATGGATTCGATTCATCTCCTCTTCTTTTTCAAAAAATAAATATTCATTTGAATTGAACCATTGATCAACAGATTTTGCGTAGTTTTTAGAAGTATGTGATATCAGATATGCCAAAGAATTTTCTTCTTTATTGTTTTCATTATTAGATTCTTTCTCCATATCGATTGAATCAAGATCAAGGCCTTGTTCTTTTGCCATTTCTTTAATCATGGTCAGGGTACTGTGGAGCATTTCAGAAAATTTTTCCCAAAAGGCCTCATTGAGTTCGTCAGTTTTTTCAAGATCGCCAAACTGCTCTTTGACAAGAGTGCAATTCAAACATCTTGAAGTAAACGGGCATCGTTCGCACCATCGGTCACAATAATTATAAATGCCCGGAATATATTTTGGATCTTTGG
Organism: Desulfobacterales bacterium; assembly: GCA_032127815.1. GTDB lineage: Bacteria > Desulfobacterota > Desulfobacteria > Desulfobacterales > UBA11574 > Desulfatibia_A. The sequence continues at coordinate 2,786 of JAQBHK010000272.1, read as the reverse complement.
CAAGTTTCTTTAAATCATCTTTGTCCATATGATAAACATTCCAAAACATTCTTTTAATGAATTATTCTTCAAGCAGACCAAAATATCCGCATACACCGGTTCTGGGCGAATTCACAAACGGCATTCTCCTTTGCTGCTACTCATTTACACCCCCAAAACCTCCTCTCTTGAAGCAATGCCGTTAATAACAGCAAAGGCCATCGCCTGCAGTGCCGCTATCCTGCAATAATCATCAGCAGCAGCATTTAATGCCAGGGACCTGATCCGCTCAATAGACCCGCCGCAGGTTCTCAATAACAGTGTCGGCAGATCATTCGTTGATAGATCTCCGAACAGATCATGGGGCAGGTCGTCCGGCAGGCTGAATAAATCGACAATGACCTCGTGTGCCCTGGATTCCCTGAGGTGACCAAGCAACATGAGCGCATAAATGTGGTCATATAAATTTTCATTTTCGATGTATTCTTTTGGGTTTGAAAGTCCCTTTGGGAGGATTTCAATCAGATAGGGGATAATTTCTTCCTTCAACTCAATGGCGACATCAATCTGTTCTCTTTTGTAAATTCCATCGTATAGCTTAAAAGAATTGAGTATTTCAGACACTTTGGTTTCTTTATCCACCTGGGAAACAGTTATCTTTTTGTCGAGATTGACAACAAATAAGTCGGGTTCTCCTTTATTGAAAAGGTGATCATATGTTTTTACAGAATAGGCGCAATCCGTCGTCTGCTGAATCTGTTTGAGTGCTTTCGGCTCCAAGGCAAATTCACCTAATGAGCATCCATAATCACCTATAATATATGATAATTTTACAGCATCTATTCGATAATCCTCAACGGCAAACATCGCTCTGCCAAGAAACTTTTTCAAAGACTCCGGTGAATCAGCGATATAACAGGCATTTTCAATATACTCATAACATTCATCGAACAGCCTGAATGCACTATATCCAATAATTGTTTCAGAATTTTCATTCTCCTTCTTTTTCATTTGATAATAATCCTTGTTGAGGATGATAGTTGGCCGTTGTATGAGTTTGGTTGCTATTTAACGCAACATTACCCTTATTGTTGCCCTTATTTAAGAGTTGTTACCTCTTTTTTTTGTGCCACAGGGCACCCGAGCCCTGCCCCAGGCAATAGTTGATTTCATGGAGCCTTTTCCGGTGGAAGGATACTTTCAAGCGCAAAAATCAGCGGCGGAAGATCATTTTGAACGGTTTCCCATACGATTACCATATCAACTTCGTTATAATCATGGATCATAAAGTTACGCATACCGACCATTTCACTCCACGGCAGATTAGGGAAAGCACCTTTTGTTTCTTCAGAAACTCGACCGGCGGCCTCTCCCATAATTTCAATCCGCCGAATAACGGCATCCCGGCACTGCAAATCATTAAGAAATTCTTCTTTGGTTTTTTTGCCGACATAGTCCAAGGCCAGTCTGGCGGCTTCCAAAATGTCAAGAAGATAGGCGTTATCACGTTGCATAAACAGCCTCTGCTGAATTTAAAATAGCGTTTCTTCGAAAGTAATTCCGACTGGATTCAATTCCGCGACGACTAACGATATCCACTTTACGGCCGAATATTTCCTTGAGTTCATTTTCCATGTTGACAAGGTCAAATAGAGTATGTTTGGCGTTTTCGCTGAACGTAACCAGCACATCGATGTCGCTGTCGGAACAAAAGTCCTCACTGAGCACTGAGCCGAACAAAGCGAACTCACCTATTTCCCACTTCTCACAAAACTCGGCGATCTTTTTCCCGGGAATATCGATTTGTATTTTGCCCATCAGTCGATCTCCATGATTTTCAAACTTTCAATGCCGCGCTCATCCACGATCTTAACGGCGATGCACCAATTGTCTCCTATTTTAAATTGAAAAGAGTCAACGGTTATTTTTACCGAATCCACTCTATGGTTGCTATATGCTCTACATTCTTGAATTCAGGATCTCCAGTGACGATGGTTGCGTTATGTTCCACAGCGCAGGCCACAACAAAACAGTCGGCGTAAGATAACGGGTAATCCGCTTTAATCTCTGCCGCCTGATAAACTAGAGAATTGGGAACCGAAAGCACCTCGAATTCGAGTTGGTGGATGCGCCCTAATATTTCCAACTTTTTACTGTCGCCAAAACGCTTCTTGGTCAAATAGATAATTTCACCCAAATTAATTACACAAATTAGACGGTCTATATTTTGTTCTCTGCTTTGTTGCAGAATATCGTAAACAATCTTGGCCCCTTTTTCATTTTGAAAAAAGGCCAGCAAGGCATGGCTGTCGAACAGGTAACCGGATGTCATTCGGCAAAATCCTTTTTACGCTCTTTCAAAAGCTCTTTAGATAATGATGGACGTTTGGGAAGGCATCCCATGGCATCTTCGGCAGGATTTTTGACCGGCGGAACCAGATAGATTAGATTACCATATTCAAACAACTGCAAAGCATTGCCCGGTTGTATGTTAAATTTTTTCCGAATCGAAGCTGGAATAACGATTTGTCCTTTTGTTAATACTTTAACGGTATTCATAATAGCCACCTATAAAAGTTATACGTTTTTCGAAAATGTATAACAAATTGATCTCCGTGTCAAATATTTTGCTGTTTTCATTAATAAAACGAAATCGAATTTATGCCTTTGAAGAATATTGGAGGCTTTTTAGTGGATAAAAGTATAATACAATATTTTATAATGAATGTTTAAGCCCAAAAGTATAAGTCGCGCCACCCCGATAAAATCTGGGCGCTTTTGGATGCTTCAGACACAGTCTGAAATCT
>JAQBHK010000271.1:0-3931 GCA_032127815.1 Desulfobacterales bacterium | reverse complement strand
CGATTGTTTTAGACGGTAAAACCGTAGCATCCGAGCTATTGAGGGTTTTAGGATTCCGAGTGGAACTGGAAGAGGGATTCCCGTTAAGGGGTTACTTTGAGATGCTGGGGAAACACTCCTTGCTTATGGAGCTGAATGATTTCTTTCCTGTCTACCGGGAGCAGTTCCGCGATTGTCCTAAAAACGGGTGTTGCTTTAGCGGTATTGACTATCTTGAGTTTAGCAAAACGATCGAGATGATAGGCTTTCCCGGGAAACGTTTAGAAATCTACACCTCCCTGATGGGAATTTACGGCAAAGAGACCTGTGAAATCAAGTCCTTGCAGTTGGAAAACCTGCTGGACTTGCCGGTCAAGCTGGGCAGGTTAAAACACGTAATTTTCGGAGACCGGGTAGATATATTCGAATTTGATACGGTGTACACGCTTTTTGAATTTATTGACGGAATTGCATGGGAACTCAGCTTTCATGGAACTCCGCAGCAATGTGAAATAAGGAGGTGACCAATGTTTAATAAAATATTGTTTGCAACGACCGCTTCACCCACCTGTGATAACGCCGCTAAAGTTGCCTTTGATCTGGAATTGAAATGGGATGCAAAACTCTACATTTTCCATGTCCTGGGGATTCCCACGCGGGGATACAGTTCTTTTGTGACGGACATTCGAACGGGTGACCAAGTCCAATATGATGAGGATTATCTCGAGTGGGTAAAAGACGAGATGAAAAACACCTATAGCACCTTACTAAAAGACAGTGAAAACTCGGAGATTGTTGCCGTTGTCGGAAATCCCCATCGCGAAATTCTGCGCAAAGCGCGGGAAGAAGACGTGGACCTCATCATTATGGGCGCCCACACCCGCAAGGAGGATGTCGGCGCCACCAGGTACAGGAGTGTTGTCGGAAGCAATATGCAGAGAGTTGCCAAAGCGGCGCGTTGCCCGGTGGTCATTATCAGCAGGCCCTGTACGACCTGCTGGAAGTTATTTTCCAACATTATTTTCGGAACCGATTTTTCCAAAGCGGCTGACTCGGCCTTTCTGTTTGCATCCAAGCTGGCCAAAGAAGTCGGTGCCAAGCTTCATCTTTTCCATGCTTGCGATATCAATGTTGCTGATGCCAGCAAAGTCAAGAGCCAACCGGAGATCGAAAACATGATTTTAGAAGCCCGCGCAAAGATGGAAAAGCGCTACGGTTCCCAATTAAAAGATTTTGATAATTTTGACATCGAGATCCGGGAAGGTACGCCCTACATTGAAATCTTAAAGTTTCAGCGTGAAAAACAGGGCGATCTGATTGTTATGGCTCACCATACCCGTGAAGTTGATCCTGAGCTGGCGGTGCTCGGCAGCACGGTTGAACAGGTGGTTCTAAGGGCGGCATGTCCGGTGGCCAGCGTGAATCGTCCGGATAAGGTGCAGTAAAGAATCCTGGCCCAGAGGACCAGGCTTTGATTTCACCTCATAGGGGTGCACCTACTTCAAGTGTAGTAAGTTAAATTCCAAATAACAAAATACAAATAACAAACAAAAGAATAAAAAAATAGTTTTAGCCCTTGTTTGGAATTTGAAACTTGGAATTTGAGATTTATTTGAGATTTGGTGCTTGTAGTTTGGAGCTTGTTTGTTTTTTGGTGCTTTGAATTTGTGATCAGGGTGATGGGATTGGCAAAATGAAAAAGAAGAAGATTCTTATCGTAGATGACGAGCTGGACATGAGAATCTTTTTATCCACACTGCTGGAGACAAGTGGGTATAAGCCTGTAATGACGCGGGATGGAAAAGAAGGTCTTCAGAAGGCAAGAAATGTCCTGCCTGATTTGATTATCCTCGATATCATGATGCCGGGAGAAGGCGGCGTTTACATGTACCGGCAACTCAAAATGGACGAAATCCTAAAAAATATTCCGGTGATTATGCTTTCGGCTGTGGCCCATAAAACATTCAACCATTATATAAAAATGCTGAATGTACGCCAGGACAGCGCCATACCGGCTCCGGAGGCTTACATGGAAAAACCGCCGGAGGCGGAAGTGCTGCTTAGAGTTATTGAAGATCAACTTGCGCTCAGACACTAATTCAGACCTCGTCAATTTAGACAGATTTTGGGGTAATATTTTGGAAAAAAGGTTTCGTTCTAAACACAAGCGTTAGGTTAAAGGGTTCACGGTTTAAAGGTTCAGAGGTTGATGCCCCCATTGTATTAATCCAACAAAAGCAATGGCAATGGGAAAAAACACAAAGCAATTAACCCTGAACCGGCAACCCGGAACCTCTTAACCCAGACCGATCTGATGCTCAATTTTGGAGCAAAATCGAAAAGATAAAGAGATTGAAGCCAATAATATTGATTGGGAGAGACGTTTTGAGAAGAAACAGCATCAGTCAAGATTTGTATAGCGAGATAGAGAAACTTGGAGCCAAAGATATGGAAGTGTGCATGCAGTGCGGCAACTGCAGCGCCGCATGCCCTTTGTCCAGCGGAACGAATACTTTTCCACGAAAAATCTATCGCTATCTTCAGCTCGGGCTAAAAGACAGGCTGCTTGAGTCGCCCGAACCCTGGCTCTGCTATTACTGCGGGGATTGCAATACAGACTGTCCCCGCGGTGCCGAACCGGCCGAGACAATGATGGCCACCCGGCGCTGGCTGACCACCCAGTATGACTGGACCGGGTTAGCCCGTCGATTGTATGCATCACCGGCTTGGGAAGTCGGCGCTTTTCTTTTTGTGGCGCTGAGTATAATTACACTTTTCATCTTTGGCCACGGTCCCATTGTCACCGATCGCGTCGCCCTCAATACCTTCGCTCCGGTCGCCTGGGTTAAACTCGGCGACAAAATCATGCTCACCGTCCTGGGGGCTCTATTGTTATCTAACGGTTTTCGAATGTACAGCCGCATCATGCAAGGCACCAAGATTCCGCTGCTGACCTACATCACGGAAGCCAAGACCTTTATCCTGCACTATTTCACCCAGAAACGGTGGCGCAAGTGCGGCACCGAACAAAGAGGCCGGTGGTGGCGCCATTTCCTTCTGTTCTCCGGTTATGTGACCATGGAAGTACTTGTGATCGGCTTTTTAGGATCATTCCAGACCGACATCGTCCATCCCATGTGGCATCCCACCCGCATTTTCGGATACTACGCCACTGTCGCTCTACTGCTTATTTCAGCGGACATGCTGATCAGCCGCTACAAAAAAGAAGAGAAACTCCACCGGTATTCAGATTTCACGGACTGGTTTTTTCTGGTGCTTCTGTTTCTAATGGCGTTTACCGGAATTTTCATTCACTTCTTCCGTCTGGCCGCCTGGCCCCTGGCAACCTACTTTATGTACGTAATTCATCTTGCAATATGCGTGGGCATGCTTTGCATCATGATTCCATTCGGAAAATTGGGACATCTTTTCTACCGACCGCTGGCGATCTTTTTGACTACGGTAAAGGAAAAGGCGACCAAAGACTCTAATATTGACATAGAGGCATTAAAGGCTGCGGTTGGAGAAACATTTATGACTTGCCTGCAATGCGGTACCTGCACGGTTATGTGTCCGTGGAATCAGGTTTCATCCTATAACCCGCGCCAAATCCTGCGTTATATCTGTCTGGATACGTGCACGGAGCAATCCGTCGATAAGGCCGTCTGGAGCTGTGTCACCTGCAACCAGTGTGGTCAATACTGCCCTCCAGGCATAGACATCATTGATTTAATTAAATCGGTGCGGGTGCAGAACATAGAATCCGGCCGGATCCCCAAGCAATTCGAGGCACCCCTTGGCAGTCTCAAAGAGAACGGCAACCCCTGGAGTGCCCTGCGTGAAAAGCGACTGGAATGGACCGAAAATATGGATATGCCCGCCTTTGCACAGGGCAACGAGTACTGCCTGTTCACCTGTTGCACCACGGCCTATGATACCAGCCCGTCCCAGG
>JAQBHK010000270.1:0-3732 GCA_032127815.1 Desulfobacterales bacterium | reverse complement strand
TGATACGATTAACGTACCTGGATCACAGTTTGAGCATTTTTATGAAATCCTGCTATCCCCCCGACCCTACATATGGTGTTTTTTTCTTTCCCCCTTAATCAGGTGTTCCATAGAAGATGTCTTGCCTACATCAATTGCGGTATCCTATCTAATTCCGTTTGCGATTTCCGTTTCAAATCTTGAACTTTACCGATTCAAGGTTTAATGCATGTACCATACCCGGCCTGCAGAATCCTTGACATAGTGCTTCAATTTAATAACACAAATAAGTTAAAGATTCACGCTAATGACAAACTTAATTTTATGGCTCTATCGACTTCATCCATTTTATCTTCGTTTAGGCGGCCGAGTCTTTTTTCCAGCCTTTCTTTAGAGATAGTTAATATCTGGCTTGTTTTGATGCTTGAAGCTTGTTCAAGGCCACCTTCAGGGGGTCTGACCTCGACGTTCATCGGATAAATTCTTACAGCACTTGATATAGCGGCTATAATCGTTGTGGGTGCTTTTTCGTTACCAATATCATTCTGTATAATGAGGGCAGGTCTCCTGCCCGCCTGTTCACTTCCTCTGGCAGGATTCCAATTAACAATCCAGATTTCACCTCGTTTGGGAAAATTTTTCATTTTAAACTCTCCCTTTGGGCGTCAAAGGTTAACTCTGCAAATGCCTTATCTTCTTCAGCCATTTCTTCATAGCCTTTTGCCATTAAAGCTTCGGTTTCTTTTTTGAGCCACAATCTAAAAGCCTCCTGGGCAAGTTGGCTTTTTGCTATCTGGTAAGTTTCTGATGCTTCCTCAATAGCGGCATAAATATCTTTATCGATGGTTAGACTAACCTTTCTTTTGGTTCCCATTTCGCACCTCCTTTTTACATACATATGGTACGATTATATGCCCTACCAATCATCGTGTCAACGGATGTTTTAATGCAAATTGGACAAGGTTGAATATTTTTGACAGAGCCAAATATCTGTGACCACCGTAATGCGGGCCATGCTTGGCTTAAAGGAGCAGGTTTTTTAGGACTAAATAAATAAGGTATTGTCTTAAGATACATTGATTGGTATATAGATATGTCTAATCCTAAATGATCATAAACAAAATATTGATTTGATTTAACATGACAATTTTATAGGAGTGCCACTATGCCGATATTCGAATTCAAATGCTTAAAATGTGAGCAATACATGGAGTTGCTCTTAATGAACTCAAAAGAAGAAGTCGATCTTAAATGTCCTGAATGCAGTTCACAGGAACTTGAACGAATTCTGAGCACCACCAGCTACAGTATGGGTAACGGTTCCGGAAAAGGTCAGGGGATTGGCACCCAAACCAAGACGTGTTCGGGCGGTTCATGTACATCCTGGGATTTGCCCGGCCACACCCGTTAACACAAATTCATCACGTTTTTTATAAACAAATCTTGATGGTTTCGTAAAAAGTGGTAATTTCCTTTTTGCGAACGTTTTAAGTTTTAAGTATTTGCAAAGAATCTTAAAACAATAACCTAAAACGTAGGGTCCTAACCATGCCATCTTTTGAACCTGCATATATCGAAACATCTCAAAAGGGGCTGCTGAAAGAAAAGATCACAAAAGCTGATAAAATGTTAGGCGCCTGCGTTCTGTGCCCTCGTAGATGTAAAGTCGACCGGATTTCCGGCGAAACCGGTGTCTGCAAAACCGGACTGCAGGCATATGTTTCCAGTTACAATCCGCACTTTGGAGAAGAGGCCCCCCTGGTTGGCAGGAATGGATCCGGCACTATTTTTTTCACACACTGCAATCTTTTATGTATCTTCTGCCAGAATTACGATATCAGCCACCTGGGTCACGGCCAGGAGGTTTCAGACGAACAGCTGGCCGGCATAATGATTCATCTGCAAGATTCGGGATGCCACAACATTAATTTTGTTACCCCGTCCCATGTGGTACCCCAGATTCTTGCAGCCGTTCAAATTGCTGTCGACGCTGGGCTTGCAGTACCCCTGGTTTACAATTCAGGTGGCTATGACAGTATTGACACTCTCAAGCTGCTTGAAGGTGTGGTTGATATATATATGCCGGATTTTAAATTCTGGGACTCTGAAGTTGCTAAAAATGCCTGCGACGCCCAAGATTATCCGCAAATTGCCCGGCAGGCACTTAAAGAGATGCACCGGCAGGTAGGTGACTTTGTGACCGATGAAGCCGGTATTGCCCAGCGCGGAATTTTGCTACGACATCTGGTTTTGCCTCAAGGACTTGCAGGGACACGCGCGGTTATGAGATTTATTGCCCAAGAAATTTCAACCAACACTTACGTCAATATAATGCCCCAGTATCGGCCCTGCGGGCGGGCCACTGAAATAAAGGCACTCTCTTTGCACCTTTCGCAAAAGGATTTTGAAACGGCTTTGGAGGCGGCCATAGAAGAGGGCATTGAACGCCTGGACAGTCGCAGGCGCAGATTTGTGTTATGGTAATGAAACCTTATTCATATATACTAATAACATTACTGCTTTTTGTCTTCAGCAGCACTGCGATGGCCGAGCGCCTGACGGTTGCCGTCGATGTGGCCAATATTCGCAGTGGACCTGGGGCAAAATATGATATCTTATGGAAAATCGGCAAATACCACCCCTTGAATATTCTTAACAAATCCGGTTCCTGGTATCATTTTAGTGATTTTGAAGGCGACAAAGGGTGGATACACAGATCTCTAATCCAGAAAATACCGGCGGTTATTACCAGGGAGAATAAATGCAACATTCGATCCGGACCCGGACCCGGCAATAAGATACTGTTTGCGGTTGACAAGGGCATACCATTTAAGGTCCTAAAACGAAAGGGCAACTGGATTCACATCGAACATTCCGACGGCGACAAGGGGTGGATACACACCTCGCTGGTATGGTAATAAATAGGGATCATCTCCAATGGATGAACATATGACTGAAACACTACCCTTTAAGGGCAAAAGACTGGTGGTGAGTGTCGGATCGGCACTTATCGATATCCTGGCACATGCGGACGATGAGTTTTTGAAGAAAATCGGCGCTGTCAAAGGCGGAATGACCTATGTTGACAGCGACTTCATTGAACATACTCTGTCAATGACAACAGGCACGCCGCAAGTAGTATCAGGGGGATCTGCATGCAACACAGCCGTAGGTATTGGCAAACTTGGCGGACCGGCCGGCTTTGTCGGTAAAAGCGGCCAGGATAAAATGGGTGGTATTTTCGAAACGGATCTAAAAAAATACAATGTTGAGCCGTCCCTTTTTAGATCATCGTCACCGACCGGCAGGGTGTTGTCAATTATCACTCCTGATGCACAGCGTTCCATGTTGACATTTCTCGGTGCAGCTGCGGAAATGCAACCCGATGAAATTACAAAAGAGTGCTTCGAAAATGCAGCAATTGTTCATGTCGAGGGTTATCTGGTTTTCAATCAGGATTTGATATTGGCGGCCTTAAATTCAGCCAAAGCGGCCGGTGCCCTTGTATCCCTGGACCTTGCCAGTTTCACTGTGGTGGAAGAATCTAAAGAGATTCTTAAAAAAATTGTTAATGACTTTGTAGATATTCTTATTGCCAATGAAGATGAAGCACGAGCCTTTACCGGCTATTCCAATGAAACCAAGGCGATCAATGCGCTTGCAGAAAACACGCAGATTGCAGCGCTTAAGATCGGAGAACGAGGAAGTTTGGTCGCCCATGCCGGCAACATCTTAACAATCGAACCCAAAGGC
>JAQBHK010000269.1:0-10877 GCA_032127815.1 Desulfobacterales bacterium | reverse complement strand
TATTACTTTTCGTGTCTTCGTATTTTCGTGCTTTCGTGATAAATTTATTTATTTGTTTGAAACCGGGTTACACCCGCGAGGAATTGTGGAACCGATTGATTTTTTTAAAATGAGCGGCAGCGGCAACGACTTTATTATTATCGACAATCGCAATAAGGTTGTTGATGAAACGAATCTTTCAGATTTTGTTACCAAAGTATGCCGCCGGAAACTGTCTGTCGGTGCCGACGGTTTTATCCTTATAGAAGAGACCGAAGCTGCTGACTTCAAGTGGCAGTTTTTTAACTCGGACGGCAGCCGCGCCGAGATGTGCGGAAACGGCGCCAGATGTGCCGCGCGGTTTGCATACTTAAACCGGATTGCCGGACCGAGTATGTCTTTTGAAACCGCAGTCGGCACGGTCAGCGCGCAGGTGTCCGATGACCTGGTGAAGGTACAAATGCCGGATCCGGCCGAAATTAGAATGGATTACACCCTTGAGCTTAAAGATGGTTCCGTGATTATTTCCAGTGTCAACACCGGTGTTCCCCATGTGGTGATCAGCGTGGATGAGATCGACGGTGTCGATGTCGTTAAACTGGGCCGGGAGATCCGGTTCCACTCAACGTTTGCTCCTGCCGGCACCAACGTAAATTTTGTTAGTTTGCAAAAAGACGGCAATATTGCAATCCGTACATACGAGCGGGGAGTCGAAGATGAAACTCTGGCCTGCGGCACCGGTGCGATTGCCGCCGCTGTTGTTACTGCCAACAAAACCAGTATGAAATCCCCGATCAAGGTTCTGACGCGGGGCGGGGAACATCTGACTATTTATTTTCAGGACAAAGACGGCACATATAAAGACGTCTACCTTGAAGGGGACGCCCGTATAATTTACAAAGGCCGGCTTTGGGAAGATGCCTGGCAATAATTTTAGGGAGTAGGCGTTCACTGGTTCAGAGTTCACCGTTCAGGGTTTGCCTCTTTTTGTTTATCATAGAAATACTACATTTTGCCATATGGCACAAATATAGGCGGCGCCGTAGGCGACCAGGGTTCAAGGGTTATAACATTTTGACGGACTTAACGTTTCAACGCGATGCCAGGATTGGTCTCTTGTACCCATTGGGTGAAAATTACTTGCAGCCTCTTTGGAGGCGTAACTATTTTGGATTGAGCCTGTTAGGGTGCAGCAACCCGGAACCCCTGGCCCAGACCTGATTTCAAGAAGTTGGATCCAAGGCATATTTTGATTTAGTGCCCTTCGATCTAAAACTGTGCGAATCGATTTTGCACCATCCATTATCGAGGACGTTTTGCTACCATGGATGTGACAATGGCAGAAAAGACTTCTATATTTTGCTGATTGAATATTGATGCCAAAGTTCGGAGAATCCCTCGATCTTGCTTAGAATGGGACTCGCGTTTTTCAAGATATGTAAAGCAGCAAGAAAGCGTATCGCCTGGACGAACAGGATGGAGCATCCGGAGTTTATCAAAGCCTAGTGCTGCCATCGCCGCGGTACGTCTTTGACCATGTGTGCCAAACCACGAAAGAATGGAAAAGATATGAGCTGAACAGGCAACGAGTCCTCCAAATACTGAGGAAACTGCCGCCACTTCGTCAATATGAAAAGACCGGGGATCCCAATGGCGAGCGAATTCGATGATCTCTTCTTTCTTAACTTGATATGTTACTGATTTGGTCCTCTTGTTTCCTACCTCAACATCTTCGAAATACATGATATCCATCGGAATCGATCCTCACTTTCTTATATTTTTTTCTGACTGCTGACTCTCAGTGGTTTCTTTCCAAGCTTCCGTCCTCGCTGAACCAATTCCTCATACCTTGGTTTTACCGATATTCTTCAATCGAAATAAATAAAGCGGATACCGTATATCGTGTTTCGCTTTTATACTTCCAGCCTTTTGATATATTGAGAGTACCTCACGAAATTTGGATTTGCGAAAATCTTTGATAACTTGCCATACCTCAGTACCGAAACCGCCTAATTTATTTATACATATCAAACCCATATCACAGGCCTCAAATTTTTTAAACCACAAACATGACAGCAATCTGATCTAAACCTTTATCCAACCCAGATCAAAACTTCTAATTGAAATCAGTTCAAATTTAATTTATTATCGATCACGGAATCAAATAATAACCACAAGGAATGTTAATGCTCAAAAACACATTCATCCATATACCCGGTATAGGACCCAAAACTGAACAACGGTTTTGGGACTCAGGAATTCACAACTGGGATGATTTTACACAATATTGTCCAATTGGTTTATCACAATCCAAGACCGATACCATGGCCTCATATCTTGAAGAATCAAAACAAAACCTCAAATTCAGTAACCCAAATTATTTTTCAGATCTGCTCTCGTCGAGTCAGCACTGGCGGTTTTTTTCTGAATTTAGAAATTCAACGGTTTATCTGGATATCGAAACAACCGGATTGGAAAGCTGGGGAAATGAAATAACGACCATTGCACTGTATGACAGCGATTTCATAACCTACTATATCAACGGTCAGAACCTTAATGAATTTCCTGATGACATCAGAAAATACAAGGTCATCGTAACTTACAACGGTAAAACCTTTGACGTTCCATTCATTGAAAAATATTTTAACATTCGTTTGGATCACTCCCATATTGATTTGAGATACATTCTCGGGAGCCTGGGATACAGGGGCGGTCTGAAAAGTTGCGAAACTCAACTGGGCATTGACCGGGGTGCTCTGGCTGGTGTTGACGGATTTTTTGCAGTCCTGCTTTGGCACGATTATAAGAGAACTGGAAATCAAAAGGCACTGGAAACCTTGCTGGCATATAATATTCAAGATGTTCTGACCCTGGAGAATTTGATGGTGATCGCTTATAATATGAAAATCAAGGATACGCCGTTTTATGAGAAACAGTTGCCGGCACCAGCATTACCGGACATACCGTTTGAAGTGGATATGAAAACCGTGGATAGGATTCGGAGTGGTGTTCAATTTCAGCATTACTATTAAAACCAAAAATCGTGCGAGATAAAATTAAAAAAGATTTTCATGCTGCCTGTGAGAATTATTGACTACTGAAGAGTATATCAGTCTGGAGGAAGCCAAAAAATATCATGACCTTGACCGCCTGCCATCTGACACAAGTGGTAATATCAGAATAGTTAAGATTAGCAGCTATCTGGTGTTGACGCTGGCAATTTTTTAGTCTTGATTCAGCGCTTCCCTTATCTTTTTAGCAAGTTCCCGTTGAACCACCGGCTTTATCACAAAACCGCGAATGCCAAATTCCTTTGCTTTTTCGATGTCAATCTTTGTGCCGAAGCCGGGTCTCAAGGTGTCTCTGGGCGGTCACATCAAAAGATATAGTGAAGCTCCCCACCCTAAAGGGCAAGGGTTCTGACGTGCGTCAGTGCTTCGCGGCGGAGAATGTTCCGGTCAAAATAAACGGTCTGCCCGCGATTAGAATGATTTTGGCGAACATAAGAGTGTTGAGGTGCTAACTATCTCACAGCAACGGTATGAAATAGTTCATTGCGATCTTTATTATGGTTGTGATATATATTTTTCGAACGTATGTAATTTAACCTGGCAGTAAAATAATTTCTTAATAACTCGCGGGACGCATATCTGCGGATATTATGTTTTTGAGTAATAGCAGGTGTTTTTTTAAAGGAGGTGTTAAATGAGGGTGAATTGTAGAAAATGGATCGGGTTGGTTTTGGGGGTGCTGTTGGTAGCAGCCTTTGTCATCAGCGCACTGCCGCAGCAAAGTTATGCCATGGGATTTGGGCCGAAGTTGGTTAAGGTGCCGAATGTGGTCGACAAGAGAATTTCCGATGCTGTAAGTATCCTCACCAACGCCAAATTGAAAATGGTACCCGACAGGGGGGTCTATGTTGAGACAACCGACCGGGGCAAGACCGGCCTTGTAGCGGGGCAGAACCCCAAGGCCGGTGCCATGGTTATACAAAATTTCGTTGTCACCGTGAAGACGTACCGGTATGTACTGCCGCCTAAGCCACCTGCTCCTCCACCTCCGCCAAATAAACCTCCGTCTGGTCCGCCTGTGGGTGCGGTACCTCGGGTGCCGGTGCCGAATGTTGTCGGCAAAACCTTGGGAGATGCGATAAGCTCGTTACGTACCGCCGGTCTGAGCCTGCTGGATAAAGGCACTGTCCACACGGACGATCAGGGCCTGAACGGCAAAGTGGCCGAGCAGAATCCCAGGGCCCGTGAACTTGTGGCGCGAGGCTCCAAAGTTGCGGTGAAGACCTACACGAATGTTCCCCAGGTTGAGGTGCCTAATGTCGTCGGCAGGACCGAAGCCGAAGCCAAGAACGCTTTGTCTCAAGCCGGGCTGACCATGGTGGTTAATCGCAATCGCAAAACTTTTGATCAAAACCAGGACAAGCAGGTGTACGCTCAGACTCCTGCGGGCAATGCTATAATTTCACAAGGTTCTGCTGTTACCGTAGTGCTGTACCAATACGAACCGCCGCCGGTTGCGGTTCCGAATGTCATCGGCAATACTCAGGCCGAGGCCCAGAAAACACTGTCCACAGCCGGATTCGGCATGTCGGTCGGGGCAGATTCCCAGACAATCGACCAGGCAAAGGACGGCAAGGTGGCCGTACAGAACCCCAGGGCCAGCGCGAGGGCTGTCCCGGGGTCCGAGGTTACTGTGAAGCTGTACAAGTATGTTGCGCCGGTTGCGGTGCCGAATGTCATCGGCAAAACCCGAGCAGATGCGGTTAGAACTTTACAAACGGCCGGGTTCAAAACGGTTCAAAAAGTCATCGTCACGCATGACAAAACAGAAAGCGGCATAGTGGCCGAGCAGAACCCCAAGGCCAATGCCATGGCTGCCCCGGGGTCCGAGGTTACTGTGAAGTATTACCGCTATGTACCACCCAAGGTCACAGTGCCGAATGTTGTCGGCCAGAGCGAAAATGACGCCAGAAACAGCTTGCTTCAAGCCGGATTTGCAATGAAAGTGACGCAGCGGGTCGTTACCTCCGAAGAGAGCAAGGACGGCAACGTGTCTAGACAGAATCCAACGCCCAATAGTCAGGCCTCCCAGGGCTCTACGGTTAACGTGGATGTATACCAGTGGAGGTCCCCCCAGGATATAGTTACGGTACCGAATGTCGTCGGCAAGACCGAAAGCAATGCCAGGACCACTTTGTTCAACGCCGGGCTTCATATGAAAGTGGCCGGCCCTGTTGAAACCCACACACCGAGCCAGCATGACAAAGTGGCCAGGCAGAATCCGCCTCCGAACACACGGATATACAAAAGTGATAGTGTTGTCGTGAATCTTTACCGGTTTGTGGGGGAAAAGGCAGCTCCAGGAGGCCATGAAGGACCAGAAGGAGGAATGCGTCCAGGAGGATAATTAACAAACCCTTTAGAAAAGGCCGGGCGGCAACTCAGGAGCCCAGGGCCGTTACTAGTGTTCCAAAAGGAACACCGGTTAAGGTCGGGCTGTATATAGATAACTGAAAGAATGAGTACAATACCGGGGAGTCTCGGACAATCGAGGCTCCCTTTTTTTATTCTCCCCTGAGGGCCGCGATGGGGTCGAGTTTGGCGGCTGCGCGGGCGGGATAGAAGCCGAAAAACAGTCCGATGACCGAGGCCACGCCCACGCCGATGAAAATGGCAAAGTAAGAGACCATAAAGGTCCACTTGTTAAAGTACGCCAGGGCAAAGGCCGCCGAAACCCCCAGAACGACGCCCAACATTCCGCCGATGATGGAAAGAATGAGCGATTCGATTAGAAACTGCCCCTGAATATCCTTTCTTCTGGCGCCCAGGGCCCGGCGGATGCCGATTTCTTTTTTGCGCTCGGAAACCGAGACCAGCATCACATTCATCACGCCGACCCCGCCCACAATTAGGCTGATGCTGCCGATGGTGCCTAATAGCAGGGTAAACAGCCGCATCTGCTTGGCCTGCTGTTCAATCAGTTCCTTGGCGCTCTGGACCCGGACGGCGGGCCTGTTCAGACGGGAGTAATAGGCGTCCACTTCCTCTCTGGCCCTGATATGGCTTGCGCCGGGCCGCATGCGGGCGGAGATGGTCCGGACCTTGGGGGCGCTTTTCATCCGGATCAGCGTGGTGATGGGGATAAAGACCGAATCGTCAAAGGAATACGGCCGCATCATGCCGGTCTGGACGCTGTCGAGCACCCCGATAACGGTAAAAAACGTGTCCCAGAACCCGACCTTTGAGCCGATGATCTTTTTCAGGCCGCTTTTGCCCAGGGATTGGTATGTGTTGCTGCCGAGTACGCAGAAATAGCGGTCTTTGTCGAGGTCGGAGACAAAGCGGCCTTCTTTGAGTTTCAATTTATTCAGACCCGCAAAGGATTCGGTGACGCCAATCACCTGCGGGCTGGCCGCCTGCCTGCCGCCGTACTGCAGTTCGGCAAAGTCCTCCACGGTGGGAGCCACCACAGCGATACTGCGGCAATTGTTGACAATGGCCATGGCTTCCAAAAATTCGGTCTCCTTTTTGCCCCCGGCGCTGCGTTCTTCCTCGTCCTGTCCGGAATAGTCTTTTTGGATGGTCAAAAGATCCGTGCCCAACTCTTTGAACTGCTTGAGGGCTTCGTTGGCGACGATCTGTCCCACCGTAACCAGGGCAATCACCGAGCCGATGCCGATGACAATGCCCACCAGCGCAAGCAGGGTGCGCTGTTTGGATGAATAGAGGCTTCTTACGGCTTCTTTGATATTGGTTTTCAGCAGCATATCAGGGTTGCTCTTCGATCAGGCCGTCACGCAGCATCAGGCGGCGCCGGCAAATTTGGCCCACTTCGGGAGCGTGGGTAATGATGACGATGGTAATCCCTTCTTCCTGGTTCAGGCGAATAAAGAGGTTCATGATCTCTTCTCCCACCTTGGGGTCCAGAGCGCCGGTAGGTTCGTCGGCCAGCAGAATGGTGGGGCTGCCGGCCAGGGCCCTGGCAATGGCCACCCGTTGCTGCTGGCCTCCGGAAAGCTCAAAGGGCTTATGATGCCCCCGGTCGTCCATGTCCACCTTTTTTAAAAATGCCCTGCTCCGGCTTATGATTTCGTCTTCGGCCAGGCCGCGATAAATCAAAGGAAGCCCGACATTCTCCAAGGCTGTCATGCGAGCCAAAAGATGGTATTGCTGGAAAACAAACCCGATCTTTTCATTTCTTATCCTGGAAAGCCGGTCGTCATTGTCATAGGTGATCATGCTGTCGTCGATGAGATAGCTGCCGGAAGTGGGTTTGTCCAAAAGACCGATAATATTCATTATGGTGGATTTGCCGCCCCCTGAAGCGCCCATAATGGACGTCATATCCCCCTTGTGAATCGTCAGGGAGACACCTTTCAAGACCTTTACCTCTACCGGGCCTACGCTGTAGCTTTTGTGGATATCGATCAGTTCGAGCATTCAATTTCCTTTACCGGCCACCGGCAAGGAGCACTTGGTCTCCGACCTGCAGCCCGCTGGTTATCTCCACGGATTCATAACTGCTGATGCCCGGCTCCACCTTGACTATTTTAAATTTCTGGGTGTCCGTGTCCCTGACGGTGACGTACCACTCGAAGCCTTGGCTGAAAAGCGCCGCCGCCGGCACCACCAGGGCCTCGGGGTTGTTGTAGGTGACCACCTCCAGCAGGGCGGTCATACCCAGCAGGATCCTGGATCTGTACTCCTCGGGCAGCCGGTCCACGGTCACCTTGATTTCGAAAAAAGGTGCCCGCCCCTTGGCTTTGACGGCTTGATAGGAAATGTGAGAAATGGTGCCGTAAAGGGTTATGTCAGGAAAGGCCTCGATGGATACGGTGACAGCCTGTCCCAAAGTGACTTTATTGATATCGACTTCATTAACATTGCATTTTACCGAGATGCCCTCCATATTCCCGATTGAAAGCAAGACCTCACCCTGGTCAAAACCAATACCTCTGGCGACTGTTCGGCCCAGTGATTTTCCGATCGACAGCGCCGGGCTGATGACGACACCGGACACCGGCGCAAAGATCAGGGCGTTGTTGAGCTGTCCTTGCAACAACTCCATTTTGCGGCGGGCGTTTTCCACCTCCAGTTTGGCGATTTTGATGTTGGCCGGATTGCCCCTTGCAAGTACGGCTTTGAGCTCTTCCTG
Organism: Desulfobacterales bacterium; assembly: GCA_032127815.1. Lineage (GTDB taxonomy): Bacteria > Desulfobacterota > Desulfobacteria > Desulfobacterales > UBA11574 > Desulfatibia_A. The sequence goes on along the minus strand of JAQBHK010000269.1, from coordinate 2,732 downwards.
GGCCGATTTATAATCGAACTGCATGTTTGTGTACTGTTCTTTGGCGGCTTCATATTCGGATCCGGCAATAATACCCTTTTCAAAGAGTTGTTTGGTTTCGTTTGTTTTTTCTTTGTAAGATTCCAGGGAGATTTTGGCCTTGGTAAGGGCGCGTTTGGCCCTGGAGACATCAGGGCTGTCTTCCCAGGCAACCACATCATCCAAACGCTCCCGGGCCTTTATAGATAAAGCTTCCGCGTCCCGACACTTCACCCCGACTTCGTAGGAATCCATTTCCAAAAGGATTTGGCCGTTTTCGACCTGTTGACCGTAATTAAAGTGAACTTCCTTAACCTTGCCGAAAAAAGGGCTGGTGACATTGACCAAAGAGAGGGGCTCAAAAAAACCTGTCAGCGTAATTGTTGAGCGCATGGGGGCGGGTTGAACCGTGAACGTTTCAGCGCTGATATCTCCTGTTGGAGCGGTATAGGACTCCTGTTCGCCGGCCTTGCCGGACACCGAACCCAGGTTCCAGACATAAAGCCCCAGACCGAGAAAAAGCACAATGGTGAAGATGGTGGCAAAGTTGCGGACAACCTGCACCTTTTTCAGGGCGGCATCAAGGTCTTGATTGCTCTCTTCAATCTTAAGATAGGCTTCCTGCATTTCCTGGCGCTGGGCCTTGATTTCATCAATTAAATTGGTGTTTCGAATCGCCACCGCTGCCTGAGAAGCCAGGGAAACAACCAAAGGCTCCATGGATTCTTCAAAAGCGACATTGTTTCCGGTTTCGTCCAGGGCATTGATCAACTGCAGAACACCCAGAGTGTTTCCATCTTGATCTTTCATGGGAACAACAAGCATGGAGCGGGTGACATAGTCATTTTCCCTGTCAAAGTCCGGATTAAATTCGCAGGGTACTTCTTCCGGAAGATGGTAAACGTCTTTCAAATTGAGAATTTCCCCTGCAATGCAGCAGTGTCCGGCAATGCTTTTTGATGACAAAGAGATGGTATGGGCTTTGAAGGGTGTTTTGGTTTCCTGCCGTCTGCTCAGGGTATCGTTCTGACTGACCTGAAAATGAAGATTGTCGCCGTCCAAGATAAACAGACTGCCTGCATCCGCCCGCGTAAACTTTCTGGTCTGGGAAACAATTAGTTCCAGCAGCCTGTTCGGATCGGTTTCACTGGAAAGGGCGATTCCGATCTGAAGCAGCTGATCAAACCGTTCCTGGATCTGCTGCAGGCGGATATCATCTTTGCTGTTATTCAAGAACTTGTCCGGCATTTTAATACCTTTATTTTTTTATTTCTATTTTCCATGTCTCCGTAGTGGTACCTAATATTTTATCGAGGCCGGTCAGGGCGTTCAGGTAGGCGACGTTGGCCTCAAGCGCGCTGTTTTGAGCCGCAATAAGGTCGTTTTGAAATGTGACCAATTGAAAATTTGACGAACGCCCGGCCTTTAACTTTACCTGCTCTATTTCCAGTTTCTGTTCCGAAAGCTCTCTGGACTGCCGTGCAAGCTCAACCTGTCTGAGTTTCATTTCAACATCGCGAACAGCATCAAGCACTTCTATTGCAACATTTACTTTTAACTCTTCGTTCGCTATTTCCGTCTTTTCAAAGGCTGTTTTTTTGGTAAGATAGTTTTGTTGCCGGGTCAGATCCCCATACAACGGTACGGTCAATGAGAGGCCGATATCCCAGGCGCTCCTGTCTGAATTCTGTGACTTTTTAAAAGCGTTGCCACGGTTAATCTCATCCGTGCCCTCAATGCCATAGTTGCCTACTAGGGACAGATCCCACAGACGATTGTTTTTGGCTACAATCAAGTCCAATTCGGCGATTTCAAGGGTATGGAGAGATTGAAGATAATCGGGCCTGTTTTGCAGGGCCAGCGCCGAGCATTTGATCGGATCGGGGTGAACGGGCTCGATTTCAATCTTTTCGGTTGGAACAATCTTAATATTTCTGTCGATATCGAGCACTTTTATCAAAGCCAGCCGGGCAGCCTCTATGGCATTTTCAGCCTGTACAAGGCTCAGTTCTTTGCCGGCCAAATCAGCCTTGGTCTGGATGATTTCGACTTGCGCCATTCTGTTGGCGGCAATCAAGGCTCTGTTTACCGCCAGCAGTTCTTTGGCCCTGGCAACCGAAGCCCGGTTGATTTCGAGCGACTTGCCGGCCTGAACAAAGCTGCGGTAAGCTGTTATGGCCGACGTGATGGTATCTGAAATCGTTGCTCGAAGTTCAAGTATGTTTTTCTTTTCTTCAATTCGGGCTGATTTGAGAACGGCGGTATTGACTTTAATACCGGCACCTTTTAAAAGCGGTTGTTTCAGGTTAATCTTCCATGATGAATCAAAAGAATCCTCCTCCGGATCACTGTTTCTTTTTCGTTCGGCAGTGTCGGTCCAGGCAAATGCAAATTCAGCGCCAGTTGGTATTTTTTCCGTAATCTCCGCGGACACAGAATTTTTATTGGTGTAGTAACGGTCATCGCCGTCCCCTGTTGAAGCATGCTGGACAGAAGGCGTGACGGTTAGATTGGGAATAAATTCGTCTTCGGCCACTTTGAGATCGAATTTCTGCACTACTCGATCCAAATAGGCGCTCTTGATACTTCGGTTGTGTCTTACTGCTAAAAAGACACAGTCAGATAGTGTCATTTGCTTTATGTTTTGTGCATTAGGCGGGGTGTTGTCTTCAGCAAATGCGACCGGGGTTAGCAGGGAAAAGAGCAGGATGCCC
>JAQBHK010000268.1:0-13405 GCA_032127815.1 Desulfobacterales bacterium | reverse complement strand
AGCATTTTTGTGAAATCTTATGGTCCAAAGACACATTGTGTTTTCCCATTCCTCTTAATCCGGTGTTACGTAGAAGATTCATCAGTTATGCATCGATTAAGCCGCGGAAGTCTTCAGGTTTATAATCCTCTCTGTGCTTTTTGTGACGATGGACGTTTTCTTTTTAAAGATAATCTTGTTAATTAGCCCGGATTATGTTTATATAATAGAATCAAACTTATACGGAGAGAGTGTTGCATGTCTGCCAGTTGTTTAAATATCAGCAATAGCGAATTACGGCGGCTGCTTGCCCTTGCGGTTGTACTGCCAGTCCTGCTGTGCGCGTTGCTGCTGACAGGATGCAGCGCACTGATCTCGTCTGCCACCGTTGATATGACCGCCGGCCTGTCCCGGGCCATCCTGAACAATAATGATTTGGCGACGGTGGAGACCGGCGCCCCGGCATACTTGTTGATGGTCGACAGCCTGCTTTACCGAGATCCGGAAAGCGAGCCTTTGCTGCGAGAGGCCGCCTCCATCTATACTGCATATACCGACGTGTTCGTAAAGGATGTTGCCAGGGCCCAAAAATTGACCGACAAGGCCTTAGGTTACGCCCTTAAAGCTGTTTGCGTGGGGCGGGCGCAAGCGTGTTTGCTGAGGCTTAAAGATTTCAAGGAGTTTGAGAAAATCGTTTCCGCGTTGAAGCCAAAGGATGTGCCGTCACTGTACGCGCTGGGGTCGGCCTGGGCCGCCTGGATTCAGGTGCGGCGCCAGGACTGGAACGCGGTTGCCGACATTGTCCGGGTCGAGACTATCATGCAGCGGGTTGTCGTGCTGGATGAATTATATCAAGACGGCGCCGCTCATTTGTATCTGGGGGTACTCTCATCCTTTATTCCGCCGGCTCTGGGCGGCAAGCCGGAAACCGGACGTCGGCACTTTGAGCGTGCTCTTGAAATTTCCCAGAGCAAAAATTTGATGGTTAAGGTAATGTTTGCTCGGCATTATGCTCGCTTGATATTCGACAGAGACCTGCATGATCGGCTGCTGAATGAGGTTCTTAAGGCCGACCCCGATATTCCCGGATATGTGCTGGCCAACACCCTGGCGCAAAAACAGGCTTTGGAATTACTTGGAAGTGCCGACGATTATTTTTAATCAGGAGATGGTGATGCGAATTTCTATGATCCTACGATGGACCGTTGTTGTTCTAATGCTGATGATTCCCGGGCAGGCCTTGGGCATCAGGCTCAAAATCGCTACATTGTCGCCGGAGGGGTCCGTCTGGATGCAGAAAATGCGCGAAGGCGCCAAGGAACTGGCCTTGAAAACCAACAACCGGATTCGGATAAAATTTTATCCCGGCGGTGTCATGGGCGATGATAATGCGGTGTTGCGTAAAATCCGCATCGGCCAGCTCCATGGCGGTGCTGTTGTAGGGGGCAGCCTGACAAATTATTTTATGGACAACCAGATTTACGGACTGCCGATGAAATTCAAGTCTTTCGAGGAGATCGATTACGTTCGCCGGCATCTGGACCGGCGCATTATCGACGGCCTCGAAAAAGGCGGGTTTGTGACCTTTGGCATCGCCGAGGGCGGTTTTGCCTATGTGATGGCGACCGATCCGATCCGAACCGTTGAAGATATGCGCGGGCAGAAGGTCTGGGTGCCGGATAACGATAAAACCATCCTGGAAGCGGTCCAGGCGTTTGACATCAAACCGATTCCGTTATCGATCGCCGACGTCCGGGCCGGCCTGCAAACCGGTTTGATCAATACGGTAACCATTCCACCCATCGGCGCCATTGCTTTGCAGTGGCATACCCAGATCAAATACCTCATGGACGAGCCCTTCTTGTATATCTACGGCGTTCTGGCGGTGGCCCGCGAGGTATTTGAAAAACTCTCCCCGGACGACCAGAGAGTCTTTCGCGAAATCATGGGGCGCGTATTCCAAGAGCTCGATCGGCTGAACCGCCAGGATAACGTTAAAGCCAAAGAAGCGCTGCGAAAGCAGGGCATCGAGTTTATCAAGCCGGATTCCGACGCCCTGAAACAATGGTACGACAATGCAGCGGCGATTCCGGAACGACTGATTCAGGCCGGCAAATTATCCCGGGAAATGGTAGACACGCTGGAAAGCCTTCTTGTAGAATATCGTTCCAAGAACTGATTCCAATGAGTAACAATCCAAAAAAGCCTTTTACCAAACGAGTTCGATCGATGCTGTATCGGATCGAAGACGGTATTCTGGTGGGGTTGCTTCTATTGATGATCGGCCTGGCGGTGACCCAGATTTTTCTGCGCAATCTGTTCGATTCCGGTATTGTCTGGAGCGATGTTCTGGTACGTATTCTGGTGCTCTGGGTCGGTCTTTTGGGGGCCATGGTGGCCAGTCGGCAGGGTAACCACATCAACGTCGACATCCTCAATCGCTATTTGCCGGAACGTGTCAAACCGTTGGTCAGCACGGTTGTGCAGCTGTTTACCGCGCTGATTTGTACGGTTGCGGCGTACTTCAGCCTGCTGTTTGTACAGGTAGAGTATGCCGACGGCGGTACGTTGTTCGCCCAGGTCCCGGGCTGGGTATGTGAATCCATCATACCATTTGCCTTTGCGGTGATTGCCGTTCGATACTTCATACTGTCATTTGAAAACTTCAAAAATATTTTTACGCTCCGACCGTGACGATATATATTCTCGCGCTGATATTGATTCTACTCGCCCTCTTTGGTACGCCGCTGTTCGCCATTATTTTGGCGGTTGCGATGCTCGGGTTTTATTTTCTGGATGTCAGCCTGTCGGTGATCGCCATTGAAATTTTCCGTATCGCCGACACGCCGGTCTTACTGGCATTGCCGCTGTTTACCTTTGCCGGTTACATGCTGGCAGAAAGCCGGACCTCACACCGCCTGGTCCGGTTGACCCGGGCATTCTTATGCTGGATGCCGGGCGGTCTGGCCATTGTGGCCTTCATTGCCTGCGCTTTTTTTACCGCCTTTACCGGTGCTTCGGGCGTCACCATCGTGGCTCTGGGGGCGCTTTTGTATCCGGCCTTAATCGAGGCCGGATACCGTGATAAATTCAGCATCGGTCTGGTGACGACTTCCGGCAGCCTGGGCCTGCTTTTCCCGCCCTCGCTGCCGCTGATTCTTTACGCTATCATCGCCCAACAGATGAATGTCGGCGCGAAGGTCGCCATCAGCGATCTGTTTCTGGCCGGCCTGCTTCCCGGACTGCTTATGGTGGTGCTGCTGTCGTTCTGGAGTTTGTGGGAAAACCGCCAGAGCCCCGTCGAGTGTACGTTATTTTCAGCACAAGAAGCCAAGAGCGCGCTGCGGGAAGCCGTCTGGGAGGTGCCGTTGCCGTTTTTTGTGTTGGGAGGAATTTACGGCGGCTTTTTTGCAGTCTCCGAAGCGGCTGCAGCAACGGCCATGTATGTCCTCGTGGTCGAAGTATTTATCTATAAGGAGATCAGTCTTTCAAAGCTTCCGTCTATTATGCGGGAATCGATGGTGATGGTCGGCGGGATACTGCTGATTTTGGGCGTATCACTGGCTTCGACCAACTTTCTGATCGATGCCGAAGTGCCCATGCGTTTGTTTGATATCATCCAAGCTCATATTAGCAGTAAAATCGGTTTTCTGATCCTGCTGAATATTTTATTGCTGATCTTGGGTGCCATTCTGGACATCTTTTCAGCGATCGTCATTATGGTCCCGATCATTCTTCCTGTTGCTATCAATTACGGTGTGGATCCGGTACATTTAGGGATTATTTTTCTGGCCAATATGCAAATCGGATATATTACGCCGCCGGTCGGCATGAACCTGTTTATCGCCAGTTACCGTTTTGACAAACCAATCATTGAGCTCTACCGGGCAACGATACCGTTTATGATTGTACTGCTTGCCGCGGTTCTCATCATTACCTACGTTCCGGCCCTGAGCCTGGTGTTTTTGCAACGATAATAATTAATCGTGGGTAACCCCCCGGCATAGCCGGGGGGTTACCCACGATTAATTATAAAAACCTAAAAACAGTCTTGGGGATGACGCCGGCAAAGTCAATAAAATTGACGGCAAAATGCGCGAGCATAATAGCGGGAAGAGAATGCGTTCTCAAATATAGAGTCATGAAAACAGCACCAATGGCCGACGTTATTATTACCTGGTGTAATCCTCCGCTCCAGTGGATGAACCCAAAAGCAACAGAAGAAATTCCGATGATGATAAAGGCGTTGCGGGTATAACGAGCAAGAAAGGTATATAGGTACCCTCTAAAAACGAGCTCTTCAAATATCCCCACCATCAAAAGCCCGGCGGTGAGATCAATCCACATCCACAGAGGATTTTCAATTGCGGGCATGCTTTTTAAGGGGGCATAACCGGGGAACCGGTTCATGAGCATGTATCCGTTCTGGTCGATGAACGTACCCACCAGAGTACCAATGAGAAATACGGTCACAAAAGGAATCATTTGCTGGAAAGTAAGGCCGAATTCAAAAGGCTGCATTTTTTGGTTGCGAATTAACCAAAACACAACCAGGAAAGGAAAGATTTTTACGACGGCATAGTCTATCAATAGCCACAAGCGCCAGTCTTTTATGAAAATATTTGAAAAATCATTCAGGTAAAACGGCACAGAGAGCAGCACCATGACCAGAAGATAATTTCTGTTTTTTTCTTTCGAGAAGGCCATATAATCAATTTTGTTTTGTGCAACAACTTGCCTTGCCTCCCTTGGGCCTCTTAAAAAAAGGACGATGGAATACCCGCTGCCGGTTCCGACAATCAGCGCCAATGCTCCAAATGCAAAAGACCATGCCAGCCTTTCGGGCAAAAACGTTTGCAAGCTTTCACCGATTATTTCACCTGCAAAAGCGGCCAGGCCTAAGCTGAAAGACCATGAGACAACTGAAGGAACAACATCATTAGAGGAGGAATTGTCAAAGGCAGTTCTCATCGCGAAAGCGGCTGCAGTTCCTCCAAGTGCTCCGAAGACGGCAAAGCTGTAAAAAGTGATAACTACCATTTTATACGACGTCCCTATGGTAAGAAACATTGGAGTTACGGCCCCGGCGCAAGTCAAGGCCAATACCAAAGAGAGTGATAAGCCCCGTTCCGAGGAGATCTTTCCGCCGGCTGATATAATGGTGAGGTAATGCGTCAAACCGCCTGCAAATGCAAATATTCCCATAGTAGTCTGAGCGGCAAGCATATTGGAAAGGCCTAAAAATTGTGAAGAAAACATTCCGGCAACGCCAAGCAAGGCAGAAGCCAGCCACCCTGCTGTTGAGCGACAAAGGATGGCAACCGTGCCCGGCGCTTCCGCTATGGCATTCTCTTCTGGAATAGTCACAGTTTTTAAAGGGTAAAAGGATGGAGATGAAACCCCTGGGGTTGACTAGGCCCCAGGGGCAAATGCAAAGATAGTTACAGAGTCCCCGGGACTATCCCCAAAGACAGACATTCATTATACATATCGACCAAAAGGCTAAAAATCTTAAGGAAATTCCAAAGTTTGTTATTTTGAATTTTGGTCATTGTTATTTGTTTGGTATTTGATATTTATTATTTGGAATTTAATTTACTTTAAGTCCGGGTCAGCAAGCTTCAGCTCGGTAACGATTGCTCCGATAGTTGAGAATATCGAAAAAAGAAATACGCGCCACAGACAATTTGCTGCAATACTGCCGGCTGATATAGTACTGCTGGGGTTCAGCAATACGGGCAGTGCTGTATAAAGCATTCCGGCGGCAGCACCGCAGGCAGCCGCCCCGATAAATCGTTCTCCCAGCGCCGCGCCGCCACAGCCCAAGGTCACCAGGCCGCCGCAAACCAGAGGGAGGAGCACCACCAGCCACCAAATCGTAGCCAGGTCCGGAAGCGTTCCGGCAGTTTTTAAGTAAACAAAATCGGACACAACAAATATTAGCGCCGCAATGATTGCATACAAACCGATGTGCCAAAATCGCTTTGCCAGTGGTGCCCGCAGCTTTACGCGCTTGGTAATGCGGCGCCGGATGGTCAACGGCCAGTTATAAAATATGCAAAACGCCCAGTGTTCCAGCAGCGCACCGCTTTCGCCAAACACCGGAACAAAATGCACGGTTTCATTGGCCCAATGTCCCGCCATAAATCGCGCCAGTACCGGGTAGCGATAGGTCATCTGAATTGGGAATGCAAGATAACCGATATACTTGAAAAACCCCAAGAACACTGCAATGTTGTAATCCTTGAAATTGCGTTCCCTGACTACCAGGTACAGCACGTATAAGCCCCTGACCAGAGAGCCCGGGGAAATCGGTGTGACTTGAAACAACGCGATAATTCCCAGGCCTATTCCCCAGGACTGGGCGCGCGGCATCTCCGGGTGCATGTTGACATAAATAATTGCAATCAGAACGGATACAACCTGTGTCACCGGCAGCGTACAGACATGCACGGCCAGGCTTTTTAAATATTTCTGGATAAAAGGCTCATTAACCTGAGAGAGGATGATATTGGCGTCGTCAGAGCTCAAAATATGTTTTTTGCGTCCTGCGGTCACCATGTCACGCAGCCACTGTTCACGCATCTCGGAGTTAAAATACAACCGTATCGGCCGTATAAAAAAATAATGCAGGCGTTCTTTTGTATATTCCCAATCGGTCGTTAAGCGGTGCAAGCCAACCGGCAGCAGCGACACCGCAAAATGACCCCCAAACTGCCGCAACGATCGCGCCGTTTCTAAAGCATTGTCAGCATCAACCCGGCTTTCCCGGTGCCAGAGAATAACTTTTTCAGCCATTTTGCCCTTTAAGGTCCGTTTGAAATAGTCCCGGCTCGAAACCATCGAGGCGTAATGTCTGCGCCAATCCGCCCGTCCCAGAAACCGCCGAAGGAAAGTACCTAACAGCGGTATCAGGCCCATTAAAAAAAAGAGTATTGTCAAACCCCTGCTGTTCTTGAATTTTTGAGCAGATTCATCATCGACGACATTCTGTACCTGCCAACCGGTTACGGTGCTTTTGAGCATGGTCGACCAGAGCGTCCGGCTGTACAAAAGACGCAGGTGGTTGTGGGTAATATCAGGGACCGAGTCTCTGTAAATACGCTCAGATGCTTTCAGCTCATCCAGCATCTTGCGCATATCGGCAAAATCATCGCTATGGGCGTCAATAAACCGTTCAAGCTTGCTCAGGCTGCCCCGGTCAAACTGCACCAGACTTCCCCGGCCAAGTCCCTGGAAAATTAGCTTAATGTCCGCGGGGCTCATCGGTAAAAAAGCAAGCAGTGCCAGCCCGGCGCGGAAATCGACCGCAACCAGCCCGCCGGCCGGATCATCGCCCGACTCCTTGCGTTTCAAACAGTTCGGCTGACTTTTGCATGTATACCACTCGTATTGGCGGGCAAATTCATCTCCTCCCATATCATGCAAAAGTTCAACAAACCGGTGCATAAATTCATATTTGGCGCGATATTCCGGTGAACCGAGCTGTGAGGTATCCAGCACTTTCCCTTGGCGCCACTGTTCCAAAAAGTCGAGGCGATTATCAATTTCCAGGCGCCAGCAACGTCCGTCGATCCATTCACTAAGCTCGCCGCAGCTTCCCAGCGTGTGATCCACAAACGTTGCATAAATATCCACAACCGCTTTTTCATCGCCAAATCGAATCTTGGCCCCGCGCCGGATGAATTTTTGCCAGAGCGCCCCGGCTCTTGCCGCCGCCGGATTCACCTGTAATTGAAACGGTCCCTGGAAACCAACCCAATAAAGCGCGTTACGAAACAGACATGAAAAATTCGAAGGCGGAATCATAATCTTTATGGCATAAAGTCCGTTGACCTCAAGCCCTTTAATGGGACCACCCGGAGTATCAATTTGCACTATCCTTACCTGGTACACCTGTCCGGCAAAACCTCCGCCGACAAATTTTACTACAACTGCGCGAATCCTGCCTTGATTTTCTCCGGCGACTTCTCTTACATCATAAACAAGTTCAGTGCCTTCATCATATTGTGCAACTCGCATGGGCCGGTGCAGCTCAGCGCTTCGAAACTCATCTTCCAGTTTTTTACAAACTTCAACAGAGTATTCTATAGTCATTTCTTAAACCGTGTGATTACGCCCAAGGCGGATAAATCACGCCCAAGGCGGATAAAATTCGTGTTTTAAGTCCCGCGGTAAGCGGGGCGCGTAATAAAATCGCTTAACAATTTTATAACTGTTTGATTTGATAAGCATTATGTTTGACAAGCATCCAGCGAGTATAGAAACATGCTGCGCGTGTGTCAAGTAATAGATGCTTGTTTATTTCTGTGCCGTATTGCTGTATAATCAACCTATATGATTCATTGAAATTATTATATTCCGATCGTTCTCGGTTTTGTTTACGCTCATTTAGGACGCAATCTTAGAAAGGGGACTGGTATGAATCCGGAAATATTCAGAGAATACGATATCAGAGGTGTTGCCGGAAAAGATATGACGGCAGATGAAGTATTGCTGATTGGCAAGGGCGTCGGTACTTTTCTTAGAAAGCACGGGAGTTCAAAGCTGACCGTCGGTCGTGATTGCCGGTTAACCTCGGACCTTTACTCTCAAAAAATTATCGAGGGTTTACTGTCAACCGGATGTGATGTGGTCGATATCGGCATTTGTCCGACACCGGTTTTATATTTTTCGATCAAGCATCTTGACAAGGAAGGCGGAGTAATGGTGACTGCCAGTCACAATCCCGGGGAATACAACGGTTTTAAACTCTGCATAGGTCTGGATTCTATCCACGGGCAAGATATTCAAAAAATAATGCATATCATCAATGAAAAAGCGTTTGTCCAGGGCCAAGGATCGCTTTCGGCTGCAGATGTGGTTACGCCCTACAAAGAGTTTGTTGAGAAAAATATAACGCTTCAAGGGCCGATCAAAGTTGGTGTGGATGCCGGCAACGGTACGGCCGGTGTGGTTGCAGTGCCGATTTTGAAGAGCTTAAAGTGCGAGGTCCATGATATTTACTGCGATATGGACGGTACTTTTCCGAATCATGAGGCTGATCCTACGGTCGCAAAGAATATGCAGGATCTCATCGCTCTGGTAAAGGAGAAGGGGTTGGATATCGGCATCGGTTATGACGGCGACGGTGACCGGATCGGCGTGGTGGATGAATCCGGTAATATGATCTACGGCGATCAGTTGATGATAATTTTTTCCAGAGAAATTCTTTCAAGAAAACCGGGTGCCACCTTCATATCTGAAGTAAAATGTTCCAAGACAATGTACGATGACATTGAAAAACACGGCGGCCGGGCGATTATGTGGAAGACCGGACATTCGTTGATCAAAAAAAAGATGAAAGAGGAAAAGGCGGAGCTTGCAGGTGAAATGAGCGGCCATATCTTCTTCGCCGATCGCTATTTCGGTTATGACGATGCCACCTATGCCTCCTGCCGGCTTCTTGAAATATTAACCGGAACCGGCAAGAAAATATCCGAACTTTTATCCGATGTACCGGTTACGTATTCTACACCCGAAATCCGGGTTGAATGCCCGGATGACAAGAAATTCGCCGTTGTTGAAAAAGTGACCGAATATTTTCGTAAGAATTATAAGATTATTGATATTGACGGTGTTCGGGTTCTGTTTGAAGACGGATGGGGGCTTGTGCGCGCATCCAATACCCAACCCGCCCTGGTACTCCGTTTTGAAGCTTTGTCGGAAACCAGGCTTTCAGAGATAAGAAACCTGGTCGAATCTGTCCTGGCTGGCATTCAAAGTGCTTAAGGCATTAATAATATAGTGTAAGTGGCCTTTTTACGAATGGCAGATGACAAATGACGAATGACCAAATCCCAAACGCAGATTATCACCATGCAAATTATCGCTAAACCAGTCTAAGGCGTTTTGTGTCTTTATATGCATGAATCAATTTGATAAAAAAATATTCGGCACCTTGTTTTTTGCCATATTTGGTACGGTCATCGGTGTCGGGATCGTCGTTCCCCTGCTGCCGATTTATGCCCATAACCTTGGTGCCAGCGGTCTGTACATCGCACTGATATTCGGTGCGTTTTCCCTGTCCCGAACATTTTTGTTGCCTTATTTCGGCAAGCTCTCCGACAAAAAAGGACGCAAACCGATTATTATTGCCGGACTTTTGGCCTATGCGCTGGTGTCGATGGCGTTCATATTGGCCAATAATGTTGAGGCCCTTATTGCTATACGATTTCTTCAAGGCATTGCCTCGGCCATGATAATGCCGGCCACCCAGGCTTATGTTGGAGATATAACTCCGGCCGGCCGGGAAGGTACAACCATGGGGTTATTCAACCTGTCCATGTTCTCAGGGTTGAGTATCGGTCCTTTAATCGGCGGGGTCATCAACGACCGCTTCAGCCTTGATACATCCTTTGCGTGCATGGCGTTTCTGGCCTTTGCCGGCTTTTTATTGTGTTACTTTCTACTGCCGCCCACACGGTCGGAAAAGGTTGTCGGCCGCGGGAAAGCACCTACAGACTGGAAATGGCTGCTGTACGACAGAGATGTGGCCGGGATGTTTATTTTCAGAATGGCATATGCGGCCTGTATCGGTGTCATCTGGAGCTTTTTGCCGATTTTGGCGGATTCGGAGTTTTCACTGTCAAGTTCGTCCATCGGAGTGCTGGTGACGTTAGGAGTGTTTTTCAGCGGATTGATGCATCTGCCAATGGGTTTTCTGGCTGACAGGCTGAACCGCAAAATGATGGTTGTAACCGGCGGACTCATCATCAGTTTTGCAATCCTTTCTTTTGCCTGGGCGGACTCCTTTTGGGACCTTGTGCTGGGCAATATGTTGTTCGGGGTGGGTGGGGGTGTCGCCATGCCGGCCCTGATGGCCCTGGCGGTATTAAAGGGCGGTTCAACCGATGCAATGGGATCTGTCATGGGCTTGATGTCGATGTCACATAGCCTGGGGATGCTGACAGGATCTTTATTTGCCGGTTTGATGATGGATATGTTTCAGCTTCGCCATACGTTTCCATTCGGAGCCGTATTGATGATGCTGAGCGTGGGTCTCTTCTTTTTATTGGCCTATCCTAAAGACGGGGTGCCGGCCGAGGCGGAATTAAAAGCAGGTCCCATAGACCTCTAGCCCGCATTTCTCACATATTTGAACCTAAATGGAATCAATTCTACATAGCTACCGGAGTGTTTTTCAGGCAGGAATCTGCATTTTGCTGAGATTGCTGTGTTGAAGATGACATTCTTTATCATTACGAAGGGTAAACACGATTTTTTCCGTTCCGCTTCGCACTATACAATGCATCATCGGTCCTTTTGACAAAAGCTTCCATGGCCTCTTCCGGTTTAAATTGGCAAGCGCCGATGCTTACAGATATATGCAAAGTCTCGTTTGTCATTGAGGAGAAACCATGTGCGACAAAGCGCTTTCTTATTCTCTGGGCAACAATTATGGCGCCTTCGATACCGGTTGCAGGTAGAATAATTGTAAACTCCTCTCCTCCGTATCGGTATGCCGAGTCGGTATTCCGCAAACAATCCTGAATGACACTTCCTGCCTTTTTTAGAATGTCGTCTCCTTGCAAGTGTCCATATTTGTCGTTTATTTTCTTAAAGTCGTCTATATCAATAAGTAACAAAGACAAAGGCTGCTTATAACGAATCAACCTGTTGATTTCTTCTTTCAGAATTTTATAAAAATATCTCGAATTGTAGAGTTTAGTGAGATTGTCGGTAATGCTAAGATTTTTAAATAGTTTTTCACTTTTCAAAAGCTGCCTTTCCACCCCGCGACGTCTGATCATCTCGGATTCTAATTTTTGGATTCGGCGATAAGAATACAACACGAATCCAATGGCCAAAAAAGAAGGCAGAAAAACAGCGATTTCATCAAAATCATAGCGTTCCATCATGCGGGAGTATCTGTAAAGTTTATCAAACGCTTCCAAATGAATCATTAATAACGTACTTAAAGACGCAAAAAAAAGGACCGCCAAAAGTTCTATTAATTCGGAGCGCGAAGAGCCTTCATCAACGAGAACCTCTTTTGATTGATCCTGGAGCTGCATTTTTTCGCTTTTCTCCGTTTGATGACTTATTGTCTTAAATGTCGTCATGCTCACCGTCGTTTGCTATCAAAACACCCGTTCTGACGTATAATTTCCAGCCGGTCGTTCCATTTAATACCCGTGCTGTAATATCCGTTTCATCGATATCACGTGAAACAGCTAAATTCTTTATCGGCTAATAGACCGGATTTCTTTAATATTAATTTTGGTAGTGATTTTTTGACTTTGGGGAAGGGAAATATTGGAAAAGGCTTTAACTTATTGCCATTGCAGATGTTTTGCCGGGAGTTACACCCAGCTTTAGGGCCATTTCATTGATGATTTGTTTTGGAGATCAAAACATCAAGCATTACCTATGGTGTAATTCTGGATGAAACGATCCAGTTGAGATATCTGATTATCTGTCAGATCAGCAAATTTCCCACAACATTGCCTTAAGATAATTGCACTGAATGGGGATTGGCTATCTACATAGAAATCTGAAATGGTTTTGAAAGGTAAATTCTTCAGGCGAAATTCTTTGCTAAGGCGAAAGATGTTAATTGTCAACTGCCCAGTTAACGTCTTCCCATTGGCAACATACTGGAAGGCAAGCCCACATTTGTTGATATCTTTAATCCGGCCCACTATGCTGTAGTAAGAATCTATGGCGGCATATGAACCTTCTTTGGCCCGAAATCGTGGGCATTTTCTTTTCCGTGTTCCTCTTCTTCTTTCTCCGGTTACTCGTTTTTCAAGGCCTTTGTTATTAGGGTTAGCGGACTCCCTGCGATCTGGAACCGATCGTCTGCCTCCATGGTTTAATATTTCCATTGGTACCCCTTATAAAGTTTTAGCCAAATCTTACTTGCAGATCCCTTGGGAAATACGATGGTGAAAAGTTGATATTACCCCTCTTTTTTTATCGTTCTTGAACTGTGAAATGTGCTTTTGGACCAGATCAGCGGCGCTTGAGATCAGTGTAATAGAAGAGCCTCGGTCGAGAATGCGAATCAATATCTATTGGAATTCAAAATGTCCGAGCAAATTTGGAAATATGCATACACAATTAACTAAGATTAGTCAATACTGGTTTTAAAACATACAATACGGATATAAATTAGTCATTAAAAGGAAATAATACGAAAGAGCGGTAACTGATTATTGATTCTCATAGGGAAGATCGCATTCCTTGCAGCGGCCGTCGGGACCGATTACGCCGATACAGCTCTCGTCACTACACAGGGTGCGCCGCTCCCATTCGATATCCGTGATTGCGTCGTCTTCTTCATCTTCATCATCGTCATCATCGTCTTCATCGTCATCATCGTCATCATCGTCATCATCGTCATCATCGTCATCATCGTCATCATCGTCATCATCGTCATCAT
>JAQBHK010000267.1:0-5249 GCA_032127815.1 Desulfobacterales bacterium | reverse complement strand
CTGGTAACACTATATCCTCCTTTAGACCATTCCTTTGAAAGCAAAAAATGCAAGTGAAATTATTCCGGCCGTGATCAGCCCGATGGATGTATCCTGGAGCGGTCTTGGGACTCTGGCCAAAAGGATGCGTTCCCGTACACCGGCAAAAAGGATAAGAGCCAGACCGAAACCGACGGCATAAGCAAACGATGCAACCAGCGCCTGCATAAAGGTATATCCCTCATTGATATTGATGAGGGCAACACCCATGATGGCACAGTTGGTCGTAATCAGGGGCAGAAAAATGCCAAGCCCGGCATACAGAGCCGGAATACTCTTTTTTAAAAACAGCTCAACAAACTGCACCAGGGATGCAATCACGAGGATAAACGCGAGCGTTCTGAGGTAGCCGAGATCAAACGGTTTTAGAATCCATGTCTCCGTAATCCATGTGATGATACCGGCAAGCACAAGGACGAAAACGACAGCCATGGACATACCGACGGCTGTCTCCATTTTCTTTGAAGTACCTAAAAACGGGCAGTTACCCAGGTACTGGGCCAGCAGAATGTTATTTACAAAAACACAGCTGATCGCAAGAACTATATAATCGCTCATCAAACTTCTCCTAATTAGTCCCCAACCAGGTTCATGAGACAGAGCATGAGTCCTAGGCTGACAAATGCGCCCGGGGCTTCGACCATGAATGTAAAAGGCTGAAAGGAAGGGCCAAATAACTGGGTGCCCAAGAAAGTTCCGCTCCCCAGTACTTCCCGGACAGCGCCGAGCGCACCCAGGGCGATGGTGAATCCGATACCCATACCCATACCATCTGCCAGTGAGAGCATAACACTGTTTTTATAGGCAAAGGCCTCGGCGCGGCCCAGCACAATACAGTTAACGACAATCAAAGGGATGAATATACCCAAAGCGAGAAACAAAGGATAAGTATAAGCCTGCATTAGAAGTTCAACCACGGTAACAAATGTGGCTATGATGATGATGAAACAGGCGATTCTTACCTTGGGCGGAATGACATTTCGTAACGCTGAAACCAGAACATTGGAACAGACCAGAACAAAGGTTGTCGCAACTCCCATTCCGATACCGTTTTCCACGGTTTTGGTTACTGCCAAGGTGGGACAGAGACCCAGGACCAGCCGAAACGGCGGGACTTCTTTCCACAGACCTTTGACAAATTCCTGTGTGAGTGTTTTTGCCATCTTGATCTCCCTATTGGTTAAATTCTTTTAGCTTTTCGACAAGTTGGGGTTTAAGCTTTTGATAAACACTGCCGGCACCGGTAGCGGCCACACAAACCGCCCGTGAAGTAATCGTGGCGCCGCTCAGGGCGTTGACCTTGCCGCCGTCGGTGGTAACTTTCAGCGGATCGTTGATGGTAAAGCCTTTAAATTGAGACGCAAAATCGGGGTCATCCTTTGCTCTGGACCCCAGTCCGGGAGTTTCACTGTGGGTGGTAACTCCGACGCCGACAATCGTGTCGTCTTCAATATTGACGCCTAACATCAGGCCGACATCGCCACCGAAACCTTTTCCGTAGCTTTCAAAAACGATTATGTTGGCCTTTCCGTCAAATTTGCCCACAAAGAATTTTCTCTCCGTATCGCCGTCCTTGATAGTGAATCTATCGGCAATGGGATCATTGGTTGCGCCTTTTAGAATCGATTTAATCGCAGGGCCTTTTACAAACTTGAGCTGCTGCACTTCGATCCGGGCTGCGGTTGCATCTTTGAGGCCGGCAAGCAAGCCGCCCGAGAAGGCGCTTAAAACTGTTAAAACAACAACCATTGTTATTAGTTCTCGCATGTTATACAACCTTTCCCAGCGCTGTTGGCCTGATTTTGTCGCAAAGCGGATTGATAATATTCATCAGCAGGATCGCAAAAACCACACCATCAACATAGGAGCCTATATTTCTTATCAGCACGGTCATTATCCCCGCACCGGCACCGTATATAAGCATGGGGATAAAATTGACCGGCGATGATGAATCTTCGGGTGCCAGAAAAAAGGCGCCGATCAAGGTATAGCCGGTTAAAATATGGAAAAAAGGGCCGGCATATTTTACAGGATTATTCAGGTTGAACAACAGAGCGGTAACAAAAACGCCGACCAGAAACGAGACGGAAATTTCCCAGCGGATAAGCCCCCGGGCAATCAGATAGATGCCACCGAAGATAAGGCCCAGTCCAAAGGTTGCTCCGATGCCTCCCGACTGCTGCCCCAGCAGCAGACCCGTAGTGCTGAAGGCTCCAATGCCGGCGGTACCCAGATGTTTGGCTGCGGCCAGCGGATAAACCATGGCAAAGCCGAGGTCGTAATTAACCAGAACTTCGTTAAAATCAAAAAAGTTCTTCCAGGACATTATGAGTATAGCTAGTCCGATAAGAACCGGATTAAAGGGGTTGCCGCCGATGCCTCCGTAAATATGCTTTCCAATCAACACGGCCACGAAAGTGCCGGTAGCCACCAGCCACCAGGGAGAGGTCGCTGGCAGCAGCATGGCAAATAAAAGGCCGATCAGGGCCGCATTGCCGTCTCCGATACTGACGGTTCGCCGGGTTACTTTGTTGAAAGCCAACTCCCAGATAATTGCAAAGGAGATGGACAGGGAGACCACACCGAGGGCTCTGGGGCCGTACTGGAAGATTCCCATTAATACGGCGGGCAGCGCTGCAATCATCGTGTGATAACTTCGAGTCGATATGCTGCTGCCGTTGTGCCAGAAAGGAGCGTGTGAAACGATCAGTTTGTTGTGATTAAGCATTCATTGCCTCCGCTGCATGCATCCGGCCGAGTTCATATTTTGCCAACTTTATGTAATGGAATACCGGCATTTTTGATACACAGACATAACTGCAAAGACCGCAATCGATGCAGGAATAAAGATCATATTGATCGGCGGCCTCCTCATACTGTCCAACTTCAAGCAAGCGGACCAGCATGTTAATCGGAACGTTTGCCGGACATATCCTGACGCAATCACCGCAGTTTATACAGGGATAATCAGAAACCAGGTTGATGTTTTTGCTGTCTTGAACAATAATGGCGTCGGTATCCGCCTGAACCGGGTAATCTGCCGAATAGGCTGCAGCGCCGGTCATGGGTCCGCCAACAATCAGGCGGTCTTTTTCATTTAATGTGATGCCATAAGTGTTTAGAATGTCGCTGATCGGCGTTCCGATTCTTGTTGATACCAGTGACTTGGCCCCATCTTTATCAACAAGTGTTAATGTTTTGGTAACAGGGATGCGGCCCTCGTCAAAGGCCTTGCCAATTGAGGCCACCGCTTCGGCGCTTAAAAAGCAAACCCCCATATCTTCAGGGCGTTTACCGGCAGGGACCACCTGGTCCAACAAGCTTTGCATCATAAGATGCGGGAGTGTCGCCGGATATTGAGAATCGACGACCCTGACCTGGGCTTTGCTGGCGGTCGCTTCTTGCATGAGATGCTGCGGTACGGCCATAAGGATGTTATCAACGCCGGTTACCTGCTTTAATATCAGGATTCCGCTATTGATCGCCTTGATATTCGATTTGACAACATGCTGGTTGACGGTGATCAATAGATCGCGGTCAACCCCGCATATTATAATGGTATGAATCGATTCGGCAGCGTCTGAAAACAATCCGAAGGATGGGTTGCCGGGGATTTGGATTAAAAACTTTTTAGCGATATCAAGGGTTGGGTCAGCAGCAAGCTCTGCGAATTGGTCGTCAGTCTCTTCATTCTCATCGACATCAATCGATATAGCGGTAAACGACTTACCATAATCCCCGGCAAATGAAAAAATCGCCGAGACAGTGCCGGTCGCTGTCGCAATTACATAAGCATCCGGATTTCCGGAATAAGAGAGCTTTTGGCCGGTTTTGACTTTATCTCCGATGCCAACTAGAAGGGAGTCGTTGCGAACTCCGGATTTGTCCAAAAAAAGCGTTACCTTTTTGGGCGCCGGAATTATATTGGGCTCCGGTTGTGCAGAATCAAGGACTTCATATTCAATCCGGGGTTTTGCCAAACCGATAAATAATTGTTTTATCATTGTTCAACCTTTTTTTTATTAAAGTAACAGGCCATAAGAAAAGCAGTCGCCGATAATTGACGGCCGGCGGCTTACATGACGTGGCACCAGTTACACCTTTCCTCTACAGGGCCGATTTCGCTTTCCTGATGGCACCCTTCGCACTGAGCGTGGTAGGCATCAGATCTTTTTGTTGTGAATTCTGCATCTTCGATATCTGCTTTATCATGGCATTCCATGCAGGATTTTGGGAAGGTTTCACCTTCTGCCGGGATTTGGTGACAGACGCCGCAGGCCACAAGTGCCTCTTTTTCATCTTCCGGTTCTTCGGGATGATGGTGACAGTCCTTGCAGGCAAGAGCATAGCCTGCATCGGCAGCATGCGTCTTATGGTCGAATAAGACTTTGCCGGCAACTGATTTGTACATTATCCGCATGGGTTCATCCGGTGTTTTGGCAGGAAAGGCGGCAAAGCTTAACACACCCACAATCAACAGGGCAATAGCCAGACTGTAGGCCAGCTTCAGTTCTTTTTGTGGAGTCATTTAACATATTCCTTTCAACATCAAGTTGTTAAAAAGGTGGCATAAAAAACCAAGAAGAACGGGTATCACAATGCCAAAAAGCTTTCAAGCCCTTTTTTGTCAAGAAGGAAAAAAAGATCGAAAAGTTGTCGAAAATTAAAGGGAAAACTGAGGGCAAGGGGTAGGGAAGGGTGTCAATTCGGGCGGCATTTTAAAAGGAAGGTTTTGGCAATATTTGACGAGTAAACAACAATCTGTTTCATAAGATCCATCAGTTCCATGTGCACTTCATGGGTTTCGATGGATTGCCGGCGAATGTCAGAGCTTTGTCCTTTAGGTAACTATTCGAATGTTGCGGCAGCAAGAACCGCATTTTCATGATAGTGGTGGAATGTATCAGTTGCCATTATATTTTTGACCAACTCAGCATAAAATGGAAAATCATAAGCCCATTTGTTCCTCCAGCAGCCAATGAGAGTTGATAATATTGATTTGTAGGCATATGAATTTATAGTATTTGCCTCCCCCTGATACCACAAAACACCTGCAATTTTGAAAGGGATAAGAGGGAAAATCATTGAATTGTAAATACGTGCCGGTTCAACTGGTCCCCATGGCACAGGCTTTTGCCTGGCAGCAGCTTCCGACAGGAAACTGTCACCCATGATAGCTTCCTCCGGCATCCATGCTTCGGCCGGAGTTC
>JAQBHK010000266.1:0-2992 GCA_032127815.1 Desulfobacterales bacterium | reverse complement strand
GGATTTGCAAAAAAAAGAGATCAACCGGGTCTTTGATCCAGGCCAGTTTACCGGCCCTGCCTTCCAGGACCTCACTGTTGGCAATTTCATTGCGATCATAGTAAGGTACGACGGTATTACCTTCAAGCCGGCCTGTTATTGTTTCATCCGTATACTTTGGAGAAAATGGAGTAAGATCGATTTTAATAAGATCATCAGGGAGGGTGAAAACCGGCACCTGATATTCAGCATCCTGATCAAGACTTCCCTGTAATAAAGGTTCGTAATATCCTGTAAAAAGTACCTGGCCGCGCCTGTCATGACCGATAGAGCTGTAAACCAGGTAGTTTGATTTAATAAAGGCTTTCAAGGCTTCCGCTGATGGTTTTTTTAGAATAAAATCAAGAAAATATTCAAACGACATGATCATATGCGAGGCCGTGAAAGCATCCTTTCCGAACGTAAAAGTGCTCTCGGAAGGAATCTGCTTTAGATATTTTATGCTCTGCAGGATGCTGTGTTCCAATCCGTCATACAGCATGTCGTCGGTAAATCCGGGATATGAGGATGCCGAAAGCTTTTCCAGCGGATATTTTTTAACGGCGCATCCTGTCAAAAACAGGGAAAGCATAGCAGCCCAAAAGAATACCGTAATAATCCTGAATAAAAACGGAGGCCTCATAATTTTTCGTCTTTGTTATTAGTTGTTCGCACAAAGGCTCCGCTTTTTCCGCCCGATTTTTTAAGAAGACAGATGTCAGAGATGGTCATGGCCTTATCGTACGATTTGCACATATCATAGATCGTCAGAGCAGCTACAGATACGGCTGTCAGGGCTTCCATTTCAACACCTGTTTGACCGCAGATTCGAACCGTTGCCTCTATCTTGAAGGCACAAACATCTTGTTGCGGATAAAAATCGACGGCAATATGGGTAATGTTGATCGGATGGCACATGGGAATAAGGTCGGACGTCTTTTTGGCTGCCATGACGCCGGCAATTCTGGCTGTCTCTAAGACATTCCCCTTTTCAACTTTTTGGTTTTGTATCTTTTCAAAAGTCGCCGGGTTCATGGAAACGACTCCCTGAGCAACGGCAACCCGTTCGGAAGACGTTTTATCGGTTACATCAACCATGCGCACGCGTCCTTTTGGGTCTATGTGTGTAAATTCTTCCATAAAGCACCCCGTGTGGTTTTACAAGCATTTGGTCTCTAAAAAAATTTTGATTTCAGTGGGTTGTAGAAATTTCGAGTTGTTATAATAGTTACGAAAAGAGAAAATAAAAATGGCGCAACTTTTAGGCCGGGATATAAACACCTCTTTCCAAGCTCTTAATCCGACCCTGTTTTTTTGCTTTGTAAATAATATTTCTTGTCTGTTTATCGCCAAGCCCTGTTTTTTCTCTAATCCCGGCGGCGGTAATACCGTTTGTGCTTCTTTTTATAATGCCCACAACCGTGTCAAACAGAGAACGGTATCTTATTTTGGGTGATGCCTTTTTGGGTAGTGTTTTGGCTGCGGGCTTTGCGGTTGCAGATCCGGCCCTCGCTTTTTTAGATGTAGGCGTTAATGATTTTGTTCTCCTTGAAGCCCCTTTTGGAGCTTTCGCACGTTTCTTTTTTACAACAACAGGTTCTTCAATATCAATTCCGAACACATCCGCCAGATCTGATTCGGCAATGACCCTTGTCGGTTTCTTCTCGGCTTTTTTAAGCAATTTGCGGGTTTTATCTTCTAAAGCCTGTGTTACCAGATCTTTCATTTTAGCGTTTCGAAGCTTGAAAAACAGGCTCGGGTCATTATCAAGCCTGGCGCCAATGCCATACAGGGTTGCAGCCACATGTTTGCACATATAGGCCCAGTCAGGGCAACTGCAACTAAAATCAATCTCTTCGGGCGAAGGGAACAGCCCCTTCCCCTGGGCCATGAATATTTCATCTAATGCTTTGGGAAATTTTCCGGCCAAAAGCTCCTGCAAGGAATCCAGTTTTCCTTCACAGGCCGCCTTAATGTCCTTCCAGATCATTTTATTAACAGCCTTTATTTTGATTACTACGGAATATGGCTTTGATCTTGTTCCCTGAACAAGGGCTTCGACTTTGCCGGAATCTATTTGAAGGTCCAGTACTGCGCCATGACGGACATAGTTGCGCCCCCGGCCAATACGATTGCTGTAGTCCGCATATCGTTCAAGGTTGAGGTTCCATGACTTGCCCCACCAGGTTCGAGCGATAGCCCTTCCTTCAAGAAGAATCGGTTTTATGTCAGGATTTTTCTTTGTTAGCTGTTTTAGCTTTCTGGCTGCTTTTGCTTGCTTTTCAGCAACGGATACATAACGCGGATAGCCCCACCCCATAATCACCTCTAAAGTGTATTTTCCGCAACTTTTCAATTTGATGAGTCCGCCGGAAGCGGACGGTATATAAAATTGCGAAGCAAGGTTATAATGCTAACTTAAAAAAGTCCATTAATTCATCATTTTTCATCTCGGTTATCCAGGCATCGCCGGTGCCGGCAACAACGTCTCGTGACAACTTGGCTTTTTCTTCTAACATTTTATCAATCCTCTCTTCCACAGTAGCTTTGGTCAAAAATTTGTGCACAATAACATTCTTTTTTTGTCCAATCCTGAACGCCCGGTCGGTTGCCTGGTTTTCTACGGCAGGATTCCACCAGCGGTCAAAATGAATTACATGGTTTGCCTCTGTCAAATTCAACCCGACCCCGCCGACTTTCAGGGATAATACCATAAATGGAACATAACGTTGGCTTTGAAATTGCTCAATAATCATCTTTCTTTTACCGACGGCCACACTTCCATGCAAAATCAGACCTTTTCGATTAAAGATGCTTTCCAAAAAATCATGAAGCGGTTCCGTTATTTCCTTAAATTGTGTAAAAACCAGGACCTTTTCTCTTTTTTCGTATATTGTTTCACAAATTTCACGAAGCCTTAAAAACTTGCCGCTGTCTTTTTCTTCAAATCCTCCGGTTCCGATATATTGATCCG
>JAQBHK010000265.1:0-2778 GCA_032127815.1 Desulfobacterales bacterium | reverse complement strand
TGATTTCCGGTTGATTTTATGAGGTGCCAAAATTATTTGGTTCGCATTTAAAACAAACATTAACAATAAGATATGAGATAATTACCTGGTTCGGGTGGAGGGCCGGCTGAAGGTTGCGTATCTATGGCATATCGCTTGCATACCTAGAAAGAACTTTGAAAATACCATCATCCTTATTTTAGGGATACATAAAAGGGAGGATAACATGCTTATTTATAATCGAACTAAACTTATGGCCGTAGCGACATTTCTGACATTGCTGCTCATAACTTCGTGCAGCGAAGAAACGGAAAACCAGGGGTCGCAAACCAAACCGGCCGGAGCAGCGAGTTCTTCCGTTTCTGCCAGGATTTCCATCGCACCGGCTTTCCGGCAAAAACCGGTGCTTTATGTGGTTGACAGCTACAATCCGGAAACCTTCCAATGGACAAGGGAGGTCAACTCCGGCATTGTCCGGGGCCTTGAAAAGGGTGGTTGGAAAAAAGGGGTGGATTACCAGATGTTCAGCGATACCATCGATGCCTACGTGAATGCCTCGCCCGAAAAAATGGAGGCACAGGGGAACCGCATTCTGGCGGACATCCGGGCCAAAAAGCCGGACCTGGTATTGACCACCGATGACGATGCCTTGGTTTGGATTGGACTCAAGCTGGACGGTATTCCGGTTGTTTTTAACGGCGTCAATGGTGACCCGCGTAAGTATGTATCGTCGCCCAGGATAGACAGCATTGAAAAACCCGGACATAACATCACCGGCGCGTATCAGACAACGTACTACCATCAAAGCCTTGCCTTGATCAAAAAGCTGGTACCGTCCGCCCGTACCTTTGGGGTGATCACAGATACGACTACAACGGGAATGGTTTTACTGGAGTCTTTGAAAAAGATAGATGCTGGCTCATTGCCGCTTGCGTGGAAGGACACCTTTATTTCCGATCAGTTTCCCCAATGGAAAGCAAAGCTGAGCGCATGGCAGGGGCAAGTTGATGTGCTGTTTGTACTCAGCGCCAATGCGGTCTACGACGAACAAGGCAAACTGATGACAAGTGATCAAGCTGTAAGCTGGATGGCCGACAATAGCAGTATCCCGGAAACGTCTTGCTGGGCATATCAGGTCAAAGCCGGAATTTTAGCTTCGGCAACCGATGACGGCGTTAAGCAGGGCGAATTATCCGCCATGCTGGCCTTAAAAATTCTCGCGGGTGCCGCCCCTGGAGATTTAGCGATCACGACACCCCCGGACGGCGTGCCGGCCATAAATTTGACGAGGGCCAAAAAGCTTGAAATTACAGTTCCTCAGGAACTCATGTCCCTTCTGATCGAGGACGGCGTCATTTTCAAGTAACACGGCCTTTAAAAGACTTTAACACAATAAATATCTTTTTCCGGAGAGGGCTCAATGGCCAATTCCATCAGAACCAAACTACTAATCGTTGTTTGTATTTCCTACATTCTGAGTACCGCTGCGATTGTGGGCTTCGGGATCGTTTTTACCAAACAGATTATCACTTCTGAAAATGAAAAGGCCTATACCAACCAGCTCGAAGTGATTCTCAGAACATTACAAAAAAGGCATGAAAAACTGACGGCTTCAGAAATGGCCGGTTTGTTTGCGGACGGGTACAAAAAGTCAAGCGCAAAAGATCTGGGAGCGCGGCACTACGCCGACAACCAAAAAATATATCCCTTTATCATTGACACCGCCGGGTTGATCGTGCTGCACCCCACTTTAGCGCCGGGATCGGCGGCAGTCGCGTCGCTGGACTTCATCCATAAGATGCTGTCAGCGAAAAACGGGACGTTGCAGTATCAATGGCGCGGAGATGAAAAATGGATGGTTTTCCGGACATTTGAGCCCTGGCACTGGACAGTTGGATATGCCATCAAGACCAAGGACAAGTATGCCAGTGTCCAAAAAGTGGTGAAGAATCTGGCGGTGATCATGCTGTTGAGCTCCCTGCTGGGGCTGGTTGTCATCTATGCCATGCTCAGCCGTATCGTGGGGCCGATCAGGGTTCTGGCCGAAGATGCCAGGATCATTGGGGACGGGCAATATGACCACCAGGTTGCCGAGGTAAAGGGTCAAGATGAGATTGCAAGACTGGCAACATCATTGAGCCTGATGGCCCAAAATATCAGCGACCGGGATAAAGAGATTCGCGGATTCAATGAGCAGCTGGAGCAAAGAGTTCAACAACGAACGGCGGCCCTGGAAGAATCGCAGGAAAAATTCCGTGACGTGGCGCTCAGTTCGGCCGACTGGATTTGGGAACTGGATCGCGACGGACACTATATCTACTCCTCGGGAAGGGTGAAAGAGATTTTAGGATTCGATCATGACGAAATCATCGGTAAAACAGCGTATGATCTGATGCCCCAGGAAGAAGCCGTCCGGATGAGCGGCTTTTTTCAAGAAGCGGGGCTGAAGAAGCAGGCCATTGTTGATCTTGAAAATTGGAATCTCACCAAAGAAGGTAAAAGTGTTTGCCTGTTAACAAACGGTGTGCCGGTTTTCAGCAAAACCGGGGCATTGCTTGGATATCGCGGCGTTGATAAAGACATTACCGAACGAAAACATTATGAAGATGAACTCAAACGGGCCAAAGAGGCGGCCGAGGCGGCCACACGGGCAAAAAGCGAGTTTCTGGCCAACATGAGCCACGAGATCCGCACTCCCATGAATGGAATTATCGGCATGGCCGGCCTGCTGGTGCAAACCGAGTTGGATCAGGAGCAGCGTGAATATGCACATACAGTTCAAAGCAGTGCCGACGCTTT
>JAQBHK010000264.1:0-6581 GCA_032127815.1 Desulfobacterales bacterium | reverse complement strand
CCCCACATAGAGTCCGGCGCTATCTTTCGCGAGAACATTTCAAAAGGGACTGAGTTAGGCCAACAGGCCAAGGAATATATTGACCGGGGCGACCTGGTACCTGATGAAATCACAATCCCCATGATACTCGACCGCCTGCAGCAGGATGACTGTAAAAGCGCCTGGCTTCTTGACGGATTTCCGAGAAACAAGAACCAGGCTATAAAACTGGATGAATCCCTGAAGGAAGCCGATATGGCCCTTGATATTGTCATAGAAATTCTTCTTGACCGCGAAATAGCCAAAAACAGAATCATGGGTCGCAGACTATGCGTCAATGACAATAACCATCCCAACAACATCTATATTGACGCCATTAAACCCGATGGTGACCAGTGCCGCGTTTGCGGTGGCGATTTGAAAACCCGTGACGATGACCAGGATGAGGACGCCATCGACAAGCGCCATAGTATTTATTATGATACTGACACCGGCACTATGGCATCCGCCTATTATTTCAAAGACCTGGCCGCAAAAGAAGGCTCCATTAAATACATTACATTAGACGGAAGCCCTGGTGTTCAGGATGTTACTGCTGAGCTTGTTTCAAAGCTTTAAACCTAAGTTCTGCATAAACTGTTAAAATTTAAGTTCGGAAATGTGCCCGGGAGTTGGATTTTTAAGCCCGGGCATTTTTTTGTTCAGCTTCTATCTTTGATGAATATACTTTTTTACTTGCCAACCACTCCAGTTTAAGATATTAAATTGGCTTTATTGTTGATGAATAAAAATAACCATCGTAAATATTGACCGTTGATGGAATGAAGGGAGCTGAGCAATTTGAAAGATATTCAGGTCAAAGTCTATGACAACGACCTTGAAAAGGCTATGCGCATTTTGAAAAAAAAGATTCAAAATGATGGCCTTTTTAAACGCCTAAAATTGAAAAAGGCCTACGAAAAGCCAAGTGAGCATAGACGTCGCAAACAACGTGAAGCCTTGAGAAGGCAGCGCATTGCAGCTTCAAGAAACAAATACAGAAAAAGATAAAATCAAACCTTAAAGATTCAAACCCGGCGAGCGCTTTAATTCCGCCGGGTTTTTCTGTGAAAATGAGTCAGACAGATTCTTACACCGATTGTCTTAAAGCCCTGTACGGTCTGAGACGGTTCGGGATAACGCTGGGACTTTCCACTATCCGAAGAATCCTTAACGGCCTGGAAAGCTCCCTGGATCAAATGGCATTCATCCATGTTGCCGGAACCAATGGGAAAGGATCCATCGCTTCCGCTCTGGCTACGATCCTCCATCTGTCCGGTTACAAAGTAGGACTTTATACCTCTCCGCACCTTGTAAAATTTAATGAAAGAATCTGTATCAACGGGCTTCCGATTTCCGATGAAAATGTTGTAGCATCCTATGAAGCCGTAAAAAATGTTCATTACGGCGGACGCGAACCGACCTTTTTTGAATTTGCAACCGCCATGGCGCTTTATGAATTCGGCCGGCAAAAGGTCGATTGGGCCGTTATAGAGACCGGCATGGGTGGCCGGCTGGATGCTACCAATATCATCAAACCCGCCCTTTCCATCATAAGCAATATCTCCATTGAGCATAGAGAGTATCTGGGAAATACCATAGCCCAGATCACCGGTGAAAAGGGAGGTATTATCAAAAAAAATACGCCGGTAGTAACCGGCGTTAAACAGAAAAATGCCATTTCTGTGTTAAAAACTATTGCCCAATCGCAGTCTGCCCGCTTTTATCGTTTTGGAGACACATTTCGCGTTCGCAGAAACCAAAACCAGACATTTAATTATTATGGTATCGAAAATGTATGGCCAAACATGCAGACAGGATTAATCGGCCACCACCAGATCAATAACGCAGCCATCGTTTTAGCCGCGTGTGAGGTGCTGAACACAATCCGTACGGATCTTCCCCTGGCGAAAATCAAACAAGGCCTGTTGCAAAACAGATGGCCGGGCAGGCTGGAGATTGTCTCCAAAACTCCCCTTATAATTCTTGATGGCGCCCACAATCTTATTGCCACTCGTTACCTGGCAAGGTATCTGTCTGAAAATCTTTCTGACCGCAACATCACCCTGGTGATCGGCATTCTGGATGACAAGCCGTATGACGCCATGCTTAAAAGTTTGCTTCCGTTCTGCAGCAGGGCCATAATAACCAGCCCCCAAATAGATCGGGCGCTACCCCCGGAAACCTTACATAAAGTTGCTCGGCAGATACTTTCAGACATAACAATTATCCCCGATGTCAACCGCGCCGTCCAATATGCAGTTGATACCGCATCAACACATGATGTCGTCTGCGTCGCCGGCTCGCTTTACGTAGTCGGGGAAGCTAAAGAGGCGCTCGAAAAAATGGATCTTAGCTAATTATGAATTTGAACTTTTACAAAGCCATCAAACTTGACTCACTACCATTTATAATATAATGCTTTCCATTAATAACATCGATCTGCGCCCGTAGCTCAGTGGATAGAGCGTCAGCCTCCGGAGCTGAAAGCCGCTGGTTCGAACCCAGCCGGGCGTACCAAAATAATTACCAGGACTTACGTTAACTCGTAAGTCCTAGTGCTATGATAGAACGTCAATATCCAACCCCAAACATCTGTTTATAAAAAACGATTGTAAAGCCGCTATCCTATTGACTATAAGGCTGTCCCATGCAGTATGAACACTAATTTCGCCTTAATGATAATAAAACTCCTCGCTTCAAACTTTGTACTTGTACGAAGGTGAACAAAACATCTATTTTTTTGACTAAACCGGTGTAAAATGTTAGTTATAACCTAACTGATCGGTTCTAGGTTCAGGGTTCTGGGTTCAAAGGTTATAAAAAGCTGACATTACTTAGCTTTACAGCTAAATGTCAAAATTGGTCTCTTTCACCCATTGGGTGAAAATTACTTACTGCCTCTATTGTGACGTAACTCTTTTGGATTGAGCCTGTTAGAGCTAATCAACCCGGAACCATGGTCGCCTCCGGCGCCGCCAAAGGCGGGTAAACCTTGAACGTTGAACCGCTCAACCCAGGTATAACGATTATTGTCAAGGAGGTATATCATGCTTGACAGAAGAAATTTTCTAAAAAAACTGCTTTAGTCGCTACCGGGATGATCATGGGAGGTTCCGCCAAAGCCTCTGCGTCTATGGATGCATTTCCGACCGGAATCGTTTATACCAGGGAAAACCCTGGAAAGTGGGCCAAAAAAGTGGGAAGCCATGCCCCCAAAGTCAATGTTGAGGGAAAAAATGTAACAATTCAAACAATGCATCCCATATCGGAAATACATTATATTGTTCGCCACACTTTAATGGCTGCAGATGGAAATGTCCTTGGAGAAAAGACTTTTTATCCTTCCGACAAAGAAGCTTTTTCAACATATGAACTTCCACCTGAACATAAATCAAAACTGTATGCCACCAGCTTTTGCAATCTGCACGATTTCTGGGTTACAGAGTTCAGTATTTGATAGTTTGATGACAGGGATGATGTTGTGATTTCTCAAAAAATACCTGAAAAAATAGGCCGATATAAGATCGTTCGAGAACTTGGCCGCGGGGGTATGGGTGTGGTTTACTTAGGTCACGATCCGTTTATTGATCGCCAGGTAGCCATAAAAACCATGTTAGCCGCCCCTTCCACGGACGCTTCTGACCTTGAGCGCTATCAGAAACTGTTTTTCAACGAAGCCCGGGCAGCCGGCAAATTGACGCATCCTCATATTGTGTCGGTACACGACGCCATGTGGGAGCATGATATGGGCTACTTGATCATGGAATATGTGGAAGGCACCACGTTGAAAGAATATTGCTCAAAAGAGGGCCTGTTACCGCTGGATAATATAATAAAACACATTTTTCAGTGCGCTAAGGCGCTTGACTATGCCCACCAAAACGGCGTCGTCCATCGCGATATCAAACCTAGTAACATCATGATTTCCCTTGCAGATGAAACAAAAATTACCGATTTTGGCATCGCCCAAGTGGAGGGATTTGCAGATCTTCCCGAATCCGGGAGTTTTACCGGTTCGGTTTATTACACTTCGCCGGAACAAACGCGCAATGAGCCTTTAACACCGCAGACAGATCTTTTCTCACTCGGAGTAGTAATGTATGAACTTTTGACCGGCACCAAA
The DNA here is from genome assembly GCA_032127815.1 of Desulfobacterales bacterium. Lineage (GTDB taxonomy): Bacteria > Desulfobacterota > Desulfobacteria > Desulfobacterales > UBA11574 > Desulfatibia_A. The sequence goes on along the minus strand of JAQBHK010000264.1, from coordinate 2,437 downwards.
CCTTTCCAGGCCGATAATGAGTACGCTACATTATATAAGATAACGAACGAAAACCCCGAGCCCATAGAAAAATACCGGCAAGATATTCCTGAAGCCCTGGGACGTATCGTCATGCGAGCTTTAGCAAAAGATTTGACCGAACGTTACCAGACCGGGCGGCAGTTAGCATCGGAGTTGGTTACCTCATTCGATAAGTTGAGGTTTTTGGACGAAGCGATTAATCCTCAAGAAAAACTCAATGCCCTTAAAAAAATCAATTTTTTCAAGGATTTTTCTTCCAGCGAACTGGCTGAAGTACTCAAAACCATTCAGTGGCTAAAATACAAGGCCGCTGAAATCATAATCACTGAAGGGGAAATAGAAGACTGTTTCTATATAATTGTTGCCGGCGAAGTTGTGGTCACAAAGCAAGGCAAGCAGCTGGCAGTATTGAAGCAGGGTGATTGCTTCGGCGAAATGGCGTACCTGGGCAAAATCAAACGGACTGCCACTATCAAAGCACTTAGCAATGCCATTTTGATGAAGATAAATGCATCTATTATAGAGCAGATGTCCACTAGTACTCAGTTCCGTTTTTATAAAGTTTTTTCCCATACCCTGATTCAGCGCCTTAGCCGTGCAAGTGAATTGTTGTCCCAAAAATCTTTTTGATACTTCCCAACCCGGACAAGCCGGAACCAGCCAGGATACATTAAAACTTTAACCACCTGTGCCATTTAACAAGCTGATACTGGAGACTGGATGCTTGATGCCGGATAAAATATGGATAACATCCTATTAAAATCCCGTATCCAGAAACTAGCATCCAGCATCGATGTCCCGGTTGCTTTTTTTGCAAGGTGTGATTATAGTTTAGCATTATGAAAGAACATTACGAAAAAATACCCGACCCCAAAGAGATTGAAAAAGAAATAGGCGATTTTATATCAAAAAAATTCGGCGGCAGTGTTAAAATAGTATCGCCTCTGGTCATGCCTCAGGAGATAGCCACAGAAAAGACCGAAAAGCCTTCACCCAAGAAGAGAAAGATCAATTTTGATTTAAAACCCGAAGAGCTGATCGCCTATCTGGACCAGTACATTGTTAAACAAGATGCCGCCAAAGCTATTCTGGCAACAAAAATATGCACACATTTCAATAGGATAAAACGCGCTGAATCCTACCCTGACGATACAAATGACATAGTAGGCCATATTAAGAACAATATACTTATGTTCGGTCCAACCGGAGTTGGCAAAACATATCTTATCAAACTGATCGCCAACAAAATCCGCGTTCCTTTTGTCAAGGGTGATGCAACCAAATTCAGCGAAACCGGTTATGTCGGCGGGGATGTGGAAGATTTGATTCGGGATCTCGTGCGAGAAGCAGACGGCGATATCGAACTGGCACAATACGGTATTATTTACATCGATGAAATCGATAAAATTGCATCCAATCGCAACATCATCGGGGTTGACGTATCACGATCCGGCGTACAGCGCGCCCTGCTTAAGCCCATGGAAGAGACGGAAATCGACTTGAAAGTTCCCCATGACCCCATATCAATGATTCAAGAAATCGAGCTCTTTCGAAAAACAGGCAAGCGCGAAAAGCGTATAGTAAATACCAATAAAATCCTGTTTATTATGAGCGGTGCCTTTGGAGATCTGGCCCAGATCGTCAAGAAACGGGTTGCAAGTCAAGAAATCGGTTTTGGAGCTCAAATTTCAAGTTCCCAAGACCATATTGAATTTCTTAAACATGTCAAGTCTGAAGATTTGATAGAGTTTGGATTTGAATCCGAGTTTATCGGCCGTCTACCTGTTCGGGCTATTTTTGAAAAGCTTTCGGAAGATGATCTTTACGAAATTCTTAAAAACCCCAGCAACCCGGTCATTCTCGGTAAAAAACTCGATTTCGCCGCTTATGGTATTGGCATAAAGTTTGAAGACAGGGCTCTGCGTCTTTTAGCAATAAAAGCCTTTCAAGAAAACACAGGGGCCCGGGGCCTGGTTAGCGCCATTGAACATGTGCTCCTTGGCTTTGAAAAGAGACTGCCGTCAACTGATATTAAAAAGCTCCCGGTAACGGCTGCTGTCATTGAAAACCCTGACCGAGAACTTGAAACAATGCTGACATCGCCAAGCCTGGACAAATTCAATCAAGCTTTTGAAAGACTGTGTATCGCTGAAAAAGAATTTATTAAAGAATATTTGAACTCAAACAAAAAAAACTTTACTGAAAAGTTCAGCCTGACATTGACACCTTCACGTATTGATATCGTGGCCGGATACTATACTAAACACATTATGGATGTCGGGAAAGCCATTGATAAAATAAAATCTTATTATGATGAAATAAAAAATATAGAGCTCTATTTCTTTAAAAATCACGATATCAATATTGTTTTGGAAGAAGACGCCGTCGATTTCATTATTGATCAGTTTGAAAATTC
>JAQBHK010000263.1:0-2522 GCA_032127815.1 Desulfobacterales bacterium | reverse complement strand
GGTGGTCTTTTTTCCAACATTTTAAAATCCTTAAACACTGCTTCCCAAAAGTCTTCCCATAAGGCCCGGGCGCCTGAGGGGGCCGGTGCGCCCATAAACAAAGATCGCTATCATACCCATCTTGAATCGTTGCGAAAAGCGCTTTTGGCCAAGGGGAAACCATTAAACAAGGTCGCTTTAAATGACGAAGACCTTGCTTTAATTAATAAGTTTCTGCGGCAGTGCGGTTTTTCGCAAAAGAAAGCGGAACAATTTTTAAAAGAGCTGGCGGAGAAGAACCCCGGGGGGCAAATTAATCTTTCCCGCTTTTTTCAAGAGGCGACTGAGCTTGCCGGTCCCAAAAACAAAAAAGAGCAAGGCAGCTTGCTGGAACCGGCGGCTATTCCCCATCTTGAATCGATTCTGAGAAATTTTGGTCTTACGCCCCAAGAACTGGAACAGGTCTTCGGTGCCGCCAGGGTTGCCGGCGGGCGTCTGGATCCGGGTAAATTTGCCGCAAAATTAAAACAGGTCAGCAAGCATATAAACAAAGAAGCACCGGATGCCGCCGCTGCAAAGATGGATCAGCAGCTGGCGGACAAATTGAAGATGTTGGGTATTCACATGCCTGCCAAAGCCAAGAGCGGCCAGATTTCACTCAAAGATTTCATAGCATCGTTGGAGCAGATGGCAGGCAGGTCGGATGGAGATCATAAGGTGCCGCCCGGAGTGCAAACTACCATGGATCAGATATTGGCAAAAGTGGTCGTGCCTGATGAAAAAAACCAAATCACAGTCTCTAAGTCGCTTATTTCCAATCCTGAATTTGCTGATTATAATTCCCGGGCCAAGACCAAAAAAGATGCTGAATCAGCTGAAAAAGAGAAGCGCTTATCATCGTTAAAGCCGGCCGGCCGGCCGGGAGCAGACGATAAGTTACCAGCTTTTGCAGATGAAAAAGGCAGGTTGAATGCTAACAGCAGATCCCAAGAACTAAACCATGTTAATGCGGCCAGAGCCGCCGATCTGGTCTCCGAATTTAAAGGCGGCCGGGGCTCAAAACCGGGTGTTAATACAGAAAGCTTCAATGTGCAATCGCAAACAATCGCAACCAACATCAGCCCACAAATGGCTGCTGCTACCATTACGGAAGCGGTACACAGCGCCGGGCAGCAAGAGAAGCCTTCTCAGGATTTTTTGCCGACTTATCTGGTAAATCAGGTTGGCCGGCAGCTGTCCAAGGCTCTTCTGCGGGGTGACCGGGTCATCAGGTTGCGGCTGAAACCGCCGGAGCTGGGAGCAGTTAAGATCGAGATTGATATCAAAGACAATGTTTTAAGGCTCGGGATAATAGCCGAGAACAGCTCGGTAAAGGAACTTTTACTTTCCAGCGTCCACGAACTGAGAAATGCCCTGACAGAGCAGGGGATAAAGATCGAAGGACTGGATGTTCAGGTCGGTCATGACTTCAATCATTCCTTAGCTAATTCGGAAGACGGCTTAACGGAGAGGCAAAGACGTATCAAGGAGCAGGACAGGGGCTCGTTAGTGGCAGAAAATAATAGAGATGATCTGGTATCAGAGTTCCGTAACAGGGCCTCAGACGACCGTTTATTGAATTTGGTGGCATAATATACATTGATGATTTTCGATTGATGATTGATGATTTAAGGATAGTAGTCATATTTATATAGATTGACGGAGCGAAGCGACTTCCACCAATCGACAATCAACAATAATCAGTCATCAATCTATCACTTTCCTGAAACCCAGGATAGTAAAACAAGGAGCAGAACTATGTATATAAATCAACTCTTACCGACTAATAATCAACCCGTTAATGCCGGTGTGGATACATCACGCGATAAAGAATTGGGACGGGATGCTTTCCTGAGACTGCTGGTTGCTCAGCTCCAGAATCAGGATCCCCTTAACCCCATGGAATCGTCGGAGTTTACGGCCCAGTTAGCGCAGTTTTCCAGCCTGGAGCAGCTATTTGCTGTCAATGATAATCTCGAGGTAATCAAGGAATCCAAGAACGAACAGATTCCTGAGAATCTTCTTGATTATATTGGAAAAGAGGTCAAATCGGCTGAAAACAACATTACCGTGTACGATGGCAAAAGTTCACAAGGTTCATATACATTAACCGCGCCGGCGGATGTAATTATAAACATATCTGACAGCCAGGGTTCGGCAATAAGAACAATTTACAAGCAGGACCAGGACCCTGGAGAATATGACTTTTATTTCGACGGCAAAGACAGTACCGGCTATCCTGTCCCGGACGGCAATTATAACTTTAGCGTCCAGGCGGTTGATAATCAGGGCTCCCCGGTCGTGGTAGATTCCGGCTTATCAGGAAAAGTGACAGCCGTTACCTATCAGGGAGGCATCCCTTATCTGGTGGTCGGTGATAAACTGCTTAACCCGCAGAACGTCACAGAGGTCAGCTTAGGAGCAACGCCCTAAAGGCCACAAGGAGGTAATTAGTTATGTCGATATCAAGCTCCTTATATACCGGTATGAGCAGTCTTTTCGCT
>JAQBHK010000262.1:0-6567 GCA_032127815.1 Desulfobacterales bacterium | reverse complement strand
CCGACATCCTCAACCTTGATACCCTTTTTTTCGATGAACGTTTTGAGTTTCTCCTTTAAATCATATGCGCCATGATCACATCCGATGATAATCGGGGTTTTGTCTGCTTCCATGATGTTAACCCTTTACTGTTCGATATCAATGACGCTGCGGCCCTTGTAGGTCCCGCAGCTTGAGCAGGCATGGTGAGAAAGCACGGCCTCCCCGCACTGGGGGCAGGCCGACAGGTTTGTACCCGCGGCCCTCTGGTGGGTTCGTCGTTTATTTCGCTTTGATTTGGATGTCTTGCGTTTTGGCACTGCCATTATAAACCTCCTAACTGCTTGTATTATAAATTTATTCTTTAAATTGCCCTTCTGTCTCAAAAGTTTGGATTTAAGTAATTGATACAATGAGGATTGTCAAGGGATATCCGGGCTAGCGTTATTATTAGTTATAATAAATTGCATTGAACAAGATTTAACCATACGATCATCCTAAATATGGGTACGACTGTTTCTGACATCATCACATTGAGATCAGGGAGATGGATATCAAATAAGAGCCCGCCCACCTAAATTTGAATTTATCACAACAATTTAGTATGCATGATGGGATGATTTTAACAAGATTTGTAATTATTTAATAATATGATATTTACATGTCTGTTGTTTAAGAAAAAATTGTTGCGGCGATTGATTCGTAAATTTCAGCAGGCATGAACACTGATTCATCAAAACGACGGTCAGTAACAAGTATACAGTGACTAATGTTAATAACAGAGAGGCAGTTTGATGAAAAAAGTATTGGGAATTATAGCGTCTCCCCGAAAAATCGGAAATAGCGAAATGATGATTAAAGAAATCGGAAAAAACATTCCGGTTCTGCATGAACTGAAACTGCTCAAGCTTTTCGACTTCAACATTCAGCCATGCAGGGCCTGCTATACCTGCCTGTTTAAGGAAGAGCGCTGTGTGCTGGATGATGATCTTTACAAAGTTATTGAGGCCATTACAGAGGCAGACGGGCTGATCGTAGCCGCGCCGACCTATTTTCTGGGCGCAAATGCACTCTTGAAACTCTTACTAGACAGAGGGCTTTCTTTCTATGCTCAAATTGACAAATTATGGGGCAAACCGTCAATCGGCGTAGGAATCGCAGGGATTGAGGGAAAGGAAGGTTATACCCTTCTGAACATCCGAAGCTTTTTGAAGATGACGATGACAGACATTAAAATGACCGGCATGGTATATGGCGCGTTGCCCGGAGAAATATTTTTTAATGAAGAAAATAAACAGACCGCTGCCGTTCTAGGAAGCGCATTGTTCGGCGACCGGGTAGTAACAAAAGTCCCTTCCTGTCCCTTATGCGGGGGAGATACCTTCCAATTTCTCGGGGATAATCGAGTAAATTGTATGCTGTGCAGTAATGCTGGAACAATTGAAACGAAGGAAGACAGGCTGGTCTTTGCCATACACAGAGGCGGACATGAGATGTTTCTGAGTAAAGCGGAAGCTGTTCAGCACAGAGAATGGCTGCGTCAAATGAAGGGGCGGTTTGTGGAACAAAAGAGCAGGTTAAAGGAAATCAGTTTATCCTACCTAAAGGGCTGGGATTTTATAAAACCCTGAGGCTCGATGATCAGGATTTTAAAATCATGTGGTATCCAAACCGTATCTTAGAAATATCCTTTGATTCATGTGGTTGCAGGTCTGGCAAGTGAGTACAAGTTATTAAAAACCATATTTCTATAGTAATTATTAACACATCGTACTAAATGCCAGATCTGAGATAAGGAAATGGATATCACATTATCGCCTGCCTAACTAAAATTGAATATATCACAATAATCTGGTATGCATTATAGGATTGTTTTTTGGCAAGACAATCTAAACATACAAGATTCCCAAACCGAATCGTCTATGATAATAGTTATATGTCACCCGTTGGTTAAGGCAAGGAACCTTGCTTGCGACACGATGTCGCGTATTTATAGACTGTTCAGCGGAGCCTGAGAGTCTTCGATTGAACCCAACGTCCCGTCGTTGCGATCCTATGGAAGTATGCGCTCATGGTGCATCCATGATGGGTATAAAGCCTTCCTGACAATGCGCCGAAGCATCTTTTGATGCGGCGTGGAAGCCGTGAGGCAGAAGCGCTCCTGGAAGCTCCATCCGGGTGAGGGGTTAGGATAGGATCTATGGTCAACATATGTGAACACTTGCAACTGTCGTGATTCTTGACAAGCCAAAGGAGCTGTTAGGCTTGAACCAAAAGGTAGGTGGGTGGCTCGGAGGTTTGCAAGGTCGTCCGACACGGGCAATATTCCCACCGGCAGATAGGGTGGACCTAAGGTATCTGTTGTCTGGTACGCGGAACGTAGTAACCTCATGCCTTCGCCCTTTGGGCAGGCTAACCGTAAGGCATGCTGTTGGAGGTATGGGGAGAGATGACGGAAGAAGCGAATGCTATCCTGTAATGGGGTAGATACGGGTTGATGCTCGTTTATGGAGCTACATTACCTGACCCGTAAGGGGGCAGACGTTCGTCGGGTGCTTCGTTGCGAGAAAGTTGGTGGAACCAGTTTTAGAAGGGAAAGCAAATGAGGCCACTTAGGTGTGCCATGCGCCCTTTACCGAAATGGGTTTTGGCTGCCAGCATGTATCGCAAAGGTGATTGGACTGTTCAATCTCCGGGTCTCCTTAATGCAAAGGTTGGCTTTTGAAGGGCTTGAGCCCTGTGAGGTGAAAATCTCACGCAGGGTTCTTAGGGGGCTTGGGACCAGCGATGGTCCCCGGCTACCCGGTATTTTCAGATATCAAGTGTAGCCACAATATATAGTGTGAAAAAGTCGGTCGACTTTCTTAAAATAACCCAAAAACTCACAATATATCCTTCCATCATGGATATTTAGTATCCACTTGAACCTATGCTCCTATCAAGCTGGATATTTAGTATCCATCCATGCTTACACCCTAACATATTAGACTATATGTTAGATCATTTTATTTGTTGTTTTTCCAACTGGCTGTTCTCATATGTACCACATAGTGTGGTATATATGGCATGCGCTTTGTATAACAAGTTAATCAGGTCCACAAGCAACAAATAAAATAAATTGATAGGAGGAAACGAAAAATGGAAACAACCAATATAGATACATTGCTTATAACTTCAGCTTTATTCGGGGCAGTAATCGTAGCATATGTTTTACTAACCGGGCTTTTGCCTATTCCTTCAATGGAATGGTTTATCATCCCATAGGATGGCTTTGAAAATAGAGGTAGAAAAATGAAAAAAGACACATTATTTATAACTTTATCATTGATTGTTGCTGGGATCGGATCATATGTTTTACTAACCGGACACTGGGCTACACCCATAACGGAGTGGTTCGTCATGCATTAGGCCAATATTTCGAAAACTGTTGAGATCCTTTTGGCATAAATTATCGAAAATTATAGATACCCGCTGGCTTACGCCAGCGGGCGTCTTTTGCTTATTTTGTAACTTCTTCTAATTTGAGGATTGCAATTGTCTTAAACTCAAATTATAATCAAATAGTTGGTGATTGCGGTTTTAGATATGGGTGAAATATTTATTATTACTAACCAGAAAATGTAATCTCCAACAATGATTTTGGTTATAGTTGGATAAAGGCACCCTACCAAATATACACCTATCTTAACTATTCGCTACTGCCTTTACCGTACAAATCCTGATTCAGATGCGGCGCCATTTCTGATATCAAACCTGACATAGCTTTTCTATAAAGCTATATTTATTTCAAAGACTATTTTCGCAAACCAGAAATTAAATTACCCTTTCTAAATACCAGTGCATGGGAGACCAACCGACAGCAATGTCGCATATGAAAGGAGGTAAAATTACGCTGTTAATAACATCGAATCATCATTTGATTAGGCTCATAAAAAAACTTATTAGAATAACACTCCAAATGGAGGAAATTTCAAATTCTCGTCAATAAAGGAGGAGACCATGAAAAAGACTATAATTACTTTCCTTTTTGCTTTTCTGCTGGTGTTTAGCTTTCATACAGCCGAAGGAACCGCCCAGATGGGTTCCGGTTACGGAATGGGTCCGGGCATGATGGGAGGACAGGGTGGGTATTATCCCTATGGCGGGCAGCACATGGGTCCTGGTTACGGAATGGGATACGGCATGATGGGACCGGGCTATGGTATGGGACCCGGCATGATGGGGCCAGGTTATGGTATGGGTTATCAAACGATGCATCCCGGCTGGGGTATGGGACCGGGTATGATGGGACCGGGCTATGGCTATGGTCTTCAAAACCAACAATCTCGGGAGCCCTTAAAGGAAAAAGATGCCAAAGATATTTCAGAAAATTATCTGCAATCCATTCAAAATCCAAACTTGAAACTTGGCAAAATCAAAGATACAGGGTCAGTCTTTGAAGTTGAGATTGTAACCAAAAAATCAGGAGATTTGGTAAGTAAGATAGGAATCGATAAGAATACCGGCTGGATGCGCCCTGTTAATTAGTTTCCATCCATAAATTCAAAATGAACACAATGGGACTTCAAACACCAAAGAGAATTGGGGCGGCTTTATCCAGCCGCCCCAATCCGTATGTGGATAAAAGGATAAGCAAATTGAATTTGAAAAGAATATTTATTTCCTTTGTGATATTTGCATCACTCTCGGTCGTTGCTTGTTCGCAAGAACCTTACAACAGCTCTATGGGTAACTGGGGCCATATGATGAACTACGGCGGGCCTGGAGGTGGATTCATGTGGTTAATACTTCTGGTGGTGATCGGTGTGGTGATTTATTTTGTGTTGCAGGCATCAAAAAATTCCAGTGGTTCGACCCGGGAAGCACCTTTAGATATCCTGAAAAAGCGTTATGCAAAAGGTGAAATCACGAAAGAAGAATTCGACAAAATGAAAGCAGATATCGAAAGGTAGCTACAAAAAAAAATAAGATGCGTGGAACATGAGGTGCTTCATAAACGTTGACTACCGATATCTGCAATGATTCGCACCTATCTAAAATTGCATGATATATAAATTGTATCTCAGTTGATCGTGTTACATTCAAAATCTCTGGCTTGAGGCTATACAAATCAATATCTTGTGGTTTGGCCTTTGGAACCAAAATTCACAACTCTGCCTTACACCCTGCAAAAAAACAGACCCCCAAAATTTCAAGATTTACAAACCACATCTTCACTTTCTGTCCCAGATGGAGTTGACGGTTCTTGGATACCGTACTACTCCATAGGAGGATGTGCAGACAATATCCTAAAAAAAGAAAGCTTACAACGGTCATTGAAAAATGATATTCAGGAATTATCTTTGATTGTTTACAATACGTTGGCTTCAATGAACCGCTATCATAAAAAGGGGACTTAAGATGATTGAAAGCAAAGGCTTTTTTGCTTTATTAATTATCTTCGTTGCGCTTATTTTCGGTTGTTCCGCTATGTTTGGAAACTATGGCAGGATCAAAGATTTGCCGAGAACTGAGGATCAGGTGACGATTAAGCATTTAATAGACACCTGGGAAGATTACGATGTTTATTACGCGGGATTGTATGTCCAGTCGCCGCTGGGAATTATGTTCGATCCGAAAAATAACAACACCACGCTGGTGGGCGACCGCTGGAAAAAGGTCGAGGATCAGAAGACTCTGAACACGATCAACAGATGGCTTCAGGTGAACAATGAGTACGAGCCGAAGCTCAGAGAGATTCTGGGGCCGGACAGCAAATTTTATGGGTATCTGTATCATTCAGAAGGCCCTGCGATTTTCAAGCAATTCGGTGATGGAACGCTTTATGCCTACGATCTGGAGGAGCCGTGTAAGGGAGGCTACGGCAACTGTCGAGATCAATAGTCAGACTGGTGAGAAATCCGGGCTAATCCGGAAATGTTTCTTTCATAAGGGATGTGCAGACCAGCGATACTACTGAAGCCGCCTCTCTCGTTAATGATTGGCTTCAACTGTATAAAATTGAAAATAATCAGACAACAAGAAGGCAGGGTCAAAGGCTCTGCCTTTGTTTTTAGCATGTCCATATCTTGTATCTAAACAGGATTTATCAATAGCAGTTCGATTTTGCGGTTCCTGCCTTTATGTTGCGAGTGGGCCTAACCCCTTAAAAACAAATGACAATTTGGTTTGCGCCGTGGAAATTTAAATTAAGGATTATAAACAGTCGGTTATCAAAGAACTTGTAATTTTTAAAAAGATACTGGCAACATAATAGTTTTGAGCAAAATATAGATGTTTTCTCTGATCTCCAACCCTTTTACTCTTTAGAGGCTATCGAGCCATTCCAGAACATCTTTTTTGTTTTCCCAGTCAATCAATTCATCTATCTTCGGGTCATGAGATAAGCTGGATTGAGTATATTCAACAAATTTCTTTTGCACCGCTCTTCTTTGAGTCAGATTCATATGCAGGTAAAGCATGGTGGAGTTTATATTTTCGTGGCCCAGATGATTTTTAATATCAGAGAGTGACTCACCGGATAAAAGCATTCTTACCGCGCATGCATGCCTAAAACTGTGAGCCGGATTGATATTTTTGAGACGCTTG
>JAQBHK010000261.1:0-2611 GCA_032127815.1 Desulfobacterales bacterium | reverse complement strand
GGTGTCAACGTGCAATCAAAATAAAATCGATGCTCGATTTTATATGACGTCCTGCTTGCAGCGGGACTCAAATAAAGGCATTTCCCTTGCTGTAGGTGGGCATCTCTCTTTCGGGGTTGAACTACAGGGGAATATTTGATATTCAGCAATAAACGAAGGGCTTGTTGCAAAATAAAGTGAGATAAAAATTGATATGTGCCTTGCAATTCCATCGAAAATTGTAAAAATAGAAGACAACGTGGCAACTATTGATGTTGACGGCGTCCAAAGAGAAGCCAGCCTGCTTCTAATAGAGAATCCCAAGATAGGAGATTACGTTATTGTACACGCCGGTTTTGCCATCAACAAAGTAAACGAAGAAGATGCCCAAGAATCCTTAAAACTCCTTAAAGAAGCAGTCTCGTTGACATTCGACAACCCCAAGGAGGGGACTGACAGCGATTGACCGAAGAGTGTGTTGCCAGAAGAATCCGGATAAACGGGATCGTACAAGGGGTAGGCTTCCGGCCCTTTATTTACCAGCTTGCAAACCAGTACAATCTGAAAGGAGAAGTTGCCAATACATCCGCAGGTGTTGCCGTCCATATTGAAGGACCCCCAACGAATATCGCATCGTTTTCAAAAGATATTTCACTAAAATGCCCGCCGCTGGCCCATATCACCGAAATCTCGCTTCACGATGAACCGGTTGAGGGTTTCAAGGATTTTACCATTGCTTTTAGCAGGGAACAGGCTGTGATGGCAACCCTGATATCGCCGGATGTTTCGGTCTGTGATGACTGCCGGCGAGAACTTTTTGATATCCATGATCGCCGCTTCGAGTACCCTTTCATTAACTGCACCAACTGCGGGCCCCGCTATACCATTATTGACGACATTCCGTATGACCGGCCGAAAACCTCCATGAAGCACTTTAAAATGTGCCCTGCCTGCCGGGCTGAATACGATGACCCTGCCAATAGACGGTTTCATACCCAGCCGAATGCCTGCGCCGAGTGCGGACCCCACATAGAGCTTTATGACAATACCGGTCAAAAGGTGGCGGCTGAAAAACCGCTTGAAAAAACGGCCAAGCTGTTAAAACAAGGATGTATTGTCGCCCTCAAGGGACTGGGTGGTTTTCATCTGGCTGTGGACGCTGAAAATGGTCAGGCGGTTGAAGCTTTGAGAAGACGCAAACATCGGGAAGAAAAACCCCTGGCGCTGATGTCGTATGATGTTGAATGTATTTTAAGATTTGCGCGCCTGCAACCGGAAGAGGAGAAATTGCTGATCTCCCCGCAGCGTCCCATCGTACTTGTACTAAAAAAAGAACCGCATTCGATTTCAGAACAAGTGGCACCCGGCAACCGGTATTTCGGCGTGATGCTGCCGTATACACCTTTGCATTACCTTCTGTTAAACTACGGATTTACCGCTCTTGTAATGACCAGCGGCAACCTGAGCGAAGAGCCGATATGCATCGACAATGATGATGCCTTTGAGCGGCTGTCTGGTATTGCGGACTATTTTTTGATTCATAACCGTGACATCTATCTGCGCAGTGATGATTCTATTGCCGGAAAAACAGCCGGGTCCACACGGTTTATCCGGCGTTCCAGAGGATATGTCCCGGTGCCTGTTTTTCTGAAAAGAAAAATTCCGTCTATCCTGGCTTGTGGGGCTGAACTTAAAAATACGATCTGCCTGACCAAAGACAACCATGCCTTTTTAAGCCAGCACATCGGCGATCTTGAAAACGTAAAAACCTATGATTTTTTCCTTTTGACGATCCGGCATATGCAGCGGATACTGGATATCCGGCCTCAAATTATTGCGTTTGATCTGCACCCGGATTATTTAAGCACCCGCTATGCCGAAGAACAACAAGATATTCAAAAAGTTTCGGTCCAACACCACCATGCCCATATCGTTAGCGCCATGGCGGAAAATCAGATCGACGGTTCCGTGATCGGACTCGCTTTTGATGGGACCGGCTATGGAACCGACGGTAACATATGGGGAGGGGAAATTCTTGTTGTGGACATGGAAAAATATTTCCGTGCGGCTCATTTTGCCTATGTGTCCATGCCCGGAAGTGCTGCTGCTATTAAGGAACCCTGGCGCATGGCTGCGAGTTACCTTTACGATGCTTTTGGCTCCGATTTTTATGATCTTGATCTTCCGTTATTGAAGGCCGTTGATTTAAAAAAAATAAAGATCATGGTGGAGATGGTTGATAAAAAAGTTAACTCACCGCTTACTTCCAGCCTGGGACGACTTTTCGACGGTATTGCCGCCATTTGCGGAATACGATACAAGGTTGCTTTTGAAGGACAGGCCGCCATGGAGTTGGAGATGCTGGCAACCGACAACGTAAAAGGTGTTTATGAATATGAATGGAAAACTGCAGACGGACACCAAATTCTAACCAGGCCGATTATTTGCGGCGTGGCCAAAGATGTGGCACAGGGAATCCCTCCGGCAGTGATCAGTTTCAAATTCCATCAGACACTTGTCCGGATTTTTAACGACATGTGCGAGGTCATTCGTAAAGAGAACGGCTTGAACCGCGTAGTACTCATCGGCGGTTTGTTTCAAAACTCGCTGCTTTTAACCGGATTGATCAATG
>JAQBHK010000260.1:0-13632 GCA_032127815.1 Desulfobacterales bacterium | reverse complement strand
AGGATCACAATGGCCTGGCCATGAAAGACATTGTCATGATCAAGGCCACCAAAGGGGGCTGGAAATTGCTCGAATAAAAGCAATGCGAAAAAGCACTTAGAGATAATTACATTCTGAAGTACGCTGGCCCGCCATGGTTGTACAAGCGTTGCCGGTTTGCCGGTTAGCCCGTCAAGCCCGTTTGCCCGTAAAAAAATACAGGCGAACCGGCCAACGGGCAAACCGGCGAACCAGTTTTAACAATTGAAACCCGTAACTCGTAACCCAAAACTCGTAACTCGCAAATGGATATTTCCCAACAGATTGCCCAATATATCATCACCGGATTGACCATCGGTGCTATTTACGCCCTCGTGGCCATAGGCTTTAATATCATTCACAACGCCACCGGAATAGTGAATTTCGCCCAGTGCGAGTTTATCTCCCTTGGCGGTATGTTCATGTATACATTGGTCGTTCCCTTAAAAGTCAAACTGTTCATCGCCTTTTTCATCTCCATGGCCGCAGTGGCTCTGATCGGGGCGTTGATCGAAAGAGGACCGATACGGCATGCCCGTTCCAAGGAGATTATCATTCTTATCTTTTTGACTATCGGCATTTCCGAGGTTCTTCGAGGAATCGCGCAGGAAGCCTGGGGGACCGACAATGTCGGAGTTCCCGCTTTCAGCGGAGAAAGTCCCATCCATCTTCCCGGAGGCGCCGCCATCGTACCGCAGCATATCTGGATATTTGTCATAACCGTTCTGATTGTACTGATGTTGCATTATTTTTTCAAAAAAACCCTGATGGGCAAAGCCATGCGGGCAACGGCGGTTAATCGCCAAGCAGCGATGCTGGTAGGAATTCCGGTGAACCGCATGGTCCTTTTATCTTTTGCCTTCAGCGGCGGCCTGGGGGCAGTGGCCGGAATGATCATTGCACCGATTTCCACGACTTCCTACGACACCGGAATCATGCTGGGCTTGAAGGGCTTTGCAGCGGCCATTCTGGGCGGTTACGGGAATTTTGCCGGTGCCATTCTGGGTGGAACCATTCTTGGTTTAATGGAATCCCTCGGCGCCGGCCTGATTTCTTCGCAGTACAAGGATGCCATTGCATTTTTTGTTCTCCTTTTGGTTCTTTTTCTGAAACCTGAAGGGATTTTGGGGTATGGTGAGTCGGAGAAGGTCTAACCCGGATATTTACAAATAATAATGAATTTTTTTTTAAAAAATAAAAACATTTTCGGTTTCGCTGCTCTGGCTTTTTTCATCATCATCCTGCCTTTTTTTGTGGAAAGCAGATACTATTACATTGTACTGAATGTCATCGGCCTCAACACGATTGTGGTGATCGGGCTGAATCTTCTGATCGGATTCGCCGGGCAGATTTCACTGGGTCATGCGGCATTTTACGGGATGGGATCTTACTTTTCAGGCATCCTGACCGTCAACTACGGGTTTTCCCTTTGGCCCGCCATGCTGGCAGGCATGCTGGTTACGGGCGTTATCGCTTTTTTGATCGGATACCCCTCTTTAAAGCTTAAGGGACACTATCTCGTTATGGCAACCCTGGGATTCGGGATTATTGTCAATATTCTTATGGGGGAACTGGAGCAGTTCACCGGCGGGCACGATGGTTTGATGGGGATCCCCCCGCTGGCCATCGGAGGCCTGACCTTCGACACGGATCTAAAAAATTTTTATCTCATCTGGGTGTTTGTTTTTGCCTGTATGCTGGCTGCCAGAAATCTCCTCAACTCTAGGGTGGGCAGGGCCCTGCGTGCCATCCACGGCAGTGAAACGGCGGCCGCCTCTCTGGGCGTGAATACTGCCGGCTACAAGGTCAAGGTTTTTGTCTTAAGTGCCGTGTTTGCATCCATTGCGGGAAGCCTGTACGCCCATTATATCACTTTTATCAGCCCGAGCACATATGATTTCTATTACTCCATCCAGGTGGTGACCATGGTTATCGTCGGCGGAATGGGAAGTTTATGGGGTTCTCTTTTCGGGGCCGGGGTCCTCACTGTTATTTCCGAAGCACTTCACGTTGCCAAGCAATACCATACCATCGCGTACGGCCTGTTTCTTTGCCTTGTGCTCATATTTCTGCCGGAGGGAATCCTGGTAGGTTTTTATAATTTATACCTTAAAAGAAAGACGCAAAAGCAGATCATGAACCTCAATTGAATCTTGACTCAATTGGAGATGAAGTTCGGGTTAGGGGAGAAAAAAAAGCTTGATTCGTTATTTAAATTCTGGTAGCAAGCTCAAAAAACAGACTGAACCATTTTTAGATTAAAGTAGTCTCAAAAGCCTGGGCCGTATACTGATAATCTGTGCGAGAAAATGTAGCCTCCCACTGATACGGCCCAGGCTTTTTTTTGACCCCCAACCCGGGTTAGCCGCCGATGGCGCACATCTGTCCTGAAACTTTGTTGGGATGATCGGCCTCCAAATTGTGTTCGAACGGCTTGAGGCGGACGGCCTGAATAAAGATTTTTGCCAGTTGGCTGTCGGAGCACCCTTTTCTAAGCGTTGCTTTCATATCTTCCTGACGATCCGATAAGAGACACAGCCTGAGTTGTCCGCTGGCTGTTAATCTTAAGCGGTTACAAGCATTGCAAAAATGCCGGCTGATCGGCCGGATAAATCCGATTTCTCCAAGGGCCGCTGCAAACTTAAACCGTTCGGCCGGGCCGTCATTTGTGTTTTTTTCGACCGGGATCAATTCTCCAAGGGTGCTGATGTGCTTTTTTATTTCAGGGGCAAGCAGGCGCCGTCCGGCGGGCATCTGCAAGTTTCCCATGGGCATATATTCGATAAACCGAATGTGAAAAGGGTGCGCAAATGACAGCCGGGCGAAGTCTGTTAATTCATCATCGTTAACTCCCGGCAGGGGGACCACATTAAGTTTGATGGGATCAAAACCGATTTGCTGCGCCAGTTCTATGCCTTGCCAGATCTGATCAAAGAAATCGTAGCCGGTAATTTTTTGAAACTTTATTGGGTTTAAGGTATCCAGGCTGATATTGATTCTTTTGATGCCCGTGGATTTTAATTTGTAGATGTTGTCTTTTAAAAGAACACCGTTGGTCGTCAGCGATACATCCAGAAGTCCCTCAATTTGAATCAGCTGCTCCAGAAAATCGTATACCCCTTTTCTGAAAAGCGGTTCTCCTCCGGTGATTCGCACTTTGGAAACTCCAAGGCTTACGCCGATCCGTACGATTCTTAGAATTTCTTCATACCTTAATATCTCTTTGTGGGGAATCTTGGGAATACTATCAGGAGGGACGCAGTACATGCATTTTAGATTGCAGCGGTCGGTAATAGAAATCCGCAGGTAGTTGAGTTTGCGGTTGTAGTTGTCGATTAAACTTGAATTATGCAACGTTAAGATTTCCTCAGACCGGCGCTTTGTTTTTTTAAAATAATTTAAGCGGCTATGTTTTAGTTTTTGTTAAATTTATGGCAGTATTCAGGGATCTCTATGATCGGCGGCCTTTCATGCCCTTCTGTTTTAAAAATATCAGGACTGTATTCATCTTTGACAAGATTGTATTGGATCATCTCACGGAAAAGATCATTTTTTAAATCTATCAATCCGAGTTTTTTCTGGCGATTGATAAACGTCATCATAATCACAAAGGCCATTTTCCCTAAAGCCCTTGTATCCTGGTTTCTGTGAATGCGTTTGTCAAGATCAACCTGGGCGATGACATCAAGCCCCCATTTTTCGTAGATATCGAGAATCATGCTGGTCTCAACGCCGTATCCGATTGGAAACGGTATGGCTTCAAATACTTCCCTGGAACCGGCATATTCACCCGACAACGGTTGCATGATCTGCGTGAGCTCCGGAAAATATAAAGAGAATAGCGGCCGGATGACAAGTTCCGTGACCCGTCCGCCGCCGGTGGGCCGAAATTTATTTTTACCAATGGCAATCGGCCGGTCGTAAAAAGCCTTAACGTATTTAACATTATCATAAAAGAGCAAAGGGCCGATGAGCGCATAGGCAAACCTGTAGTGGATATTTTTGATGTCTGCGTCAAGATATACAATGATATCACCCTCTGTGACGTAAAGGGCTTTCCAGAGGTTTTCACCTTTGCCTTTGAAGTTCTCAAGGCCTGGGAGAATATCTTTTGCTTCATAAACGTCGGCGCCGAATGCGCGGGCAATCTCTCTGGTTTTATCGGTTGAGCCGGAGTCTACAACAACAATCTCATCCAGAAGCGGGTAGCGGGTCATCAGCTCGGACTTCATGATCAAGATTTCTTTGGCGATGGTTTTTTCTTCATTTAACGTCGGCAGGCACAGAGATATTTTAAGATTTTTCTTTCTTTTTTGATCAACCAGTCGACCCAAGTCGTTAAAGTCAGAATAATGGAAAGTATTTTTTTTAAGCCAGTCGTTTTTCATCGCACACCCCTCTGTCAATGGCCATAATTACGCCGATGATTTGGGTGATTCCTCTGTAAATGGGTTCAATTTCTACCTTGGCGTTTACTTGGTGATGGTTTTCTCCCCGGGTGACACCGAGGGTAATCGCCGGTATTTTGTTGGCAAGAAAGATCGAAAGCTCCGACTCGCTGGGTGCACTGATCGGCTCTATTTCCAGTTTTTTCATTACCGCCACGGTGCTTTTTACCAAAGGGTGGTTGAACTTTAATCTGGCAGCATTGAGACTGCTGATGGTTTTTAGCTTCAGGTCGACCTCATATTCATGACTGATACCGTCAATGATATCTTTAATATCGTTGAAAATTGATTTTACCATTCTGTCGGAGTCACTCTGGATTTCAAAACCGAGCATGGCATAATTGGCGATTATGCCATGCTTGAACCCAGCGGAAGTTTTACCAAAGATAACTCTGGAGAGGGGTTTTTGCGGCAAGCGCAGCTTCTGGATCTGATTGATAACCTCATTAATGACCAGGATTGCATTCGGTTTGAACGTGTGTTCCCATCCGTTGACTGTCGAAATGTTACACTCTGCTTCACACCTGATCATGCCGTCAGTGTAATAGTTGAATCGGCCCAGTCCAGAACTTTCTATGCAGACAGCACCTCTAATGGGGGTGTGCCAGGTTTTTAAAAGATGACGGATGCCTCTCAGGTTGCCTTTGCCGATAGACTGGATAACGCCTGCCAGAACAATGTCCGATTCGAAACGCAGATTCAATGTTCTGAATATCTCGGGCAGTGATACCAGAACACCAACGGCAAGGGAGTTGTCCAGGATGCCGGCTCCGGTAATGGAGTTTTCTTTAATGGTATAATAGTGATCAATATCTCTTGAAAAAACAGTATCAAGGCTGGCAACGACGAAAATAGGCGGTTTCGATTCAGAAGTTCCTCTGATTACTCCGATGGGATTCCGATAGCCGTCTGTGGAACATTCATCAACCTGAAATTCGGCCAGTCTTTCCATTACTACCTGGATCCGCCTTTTTTCTTTAAATGTAGGCGAAGGTACCTGGCCGATCAATACAATATTAGTAATGATGGTCTCTTGGATTGCTTTGACGGCCTTGACAAAGTCGGGTAGTTTATCGAGATATTGGTCCATACCGGATTCCTGCAGAATTGTTTTTAAACTTCAATCTCGCTTTGGCGGGACTGACGGAGCCTCAATTATTTTCAAAACCGTATAAGATTACACCGAACATAGGATGAGGTCAATCATTATAGCAGTTTTCAAAATAACGTTTCGTTTCCGCCGCCGGATAATTTTGTTTAGGTCGGCAAGAACTTACAAACAAACGCGCGTAAAAATGCAGGTTATTTTTTATAGTACTGCCGGATGGCTTCACATAACCCCGGTATGGTATACGATTCGGCAATGATGTCGACCTTGAAGCCCAAATCCCTGGCGGTGTCAGCGGTGATGGGTCCGATGCTGGCTATGGCTACATCTTTCATCAGGGTTTCAAGCGATTCGGGAGGCAGGAGAGCATAAAAGTTTTTAACGGTCGACGAACTTGTAAATGTGACCAGATCTACGGCACCTTCCTTAAGTTTGGTTATAAGGCTATGGGCAGCGTCATCAACCGCTTGCGTTTCATATACCGTGATATCGTCGACCACAGCGCCCATTTTGGCCAATTCTGCCGGTAGAACAGGCCGGGCTTTTTTTGCGCGCGGCAGAAGGATCTTTTTGCCGTTTACATCTTGACCGGCAAATGCCTTGACGACCGATTCGGCCCGGTAGTTCTGGGGAACGATGTCGCTTTTAATTCCGAAATCAAAAAGTCTTTTTTCAGTGGCAGGGCCGATGACCGCGGTACGCATATGGTGCAACGCCCGCACATCCCTGCCGACTGCGAAAAGCCGATCGAAAAAAAAGTTGACAGCGTTTACACTGGTAAAGACCAGCCAGTCATAGGTCGCAAGCCTTTCGATAGCAGACTCTAAGGGCTGGGCATCATCGGGCGGTACCACTTCAATGGTCGGGTACTCCAGACACTTTGCGCCCAGTTCGGTCAGGCGATTGACAAGCTCGCTGGCCTGCTGGCGTGCTCTGGTAACTAAAACCGTTTTACCTAACAAAGGTTTGTTTTCATACCATTTCAAGGTTTGCCTGAGTTCCACTACATCGCCCACGACAATAATGGCGGGTGCCTTGAGACCGGCGGCGGCAACCCGTTCGGCAATCGTTTCAAGGGTGCCGGTAACCGTTACCTGGTTGGGTGTGGTACCCCAGCGAATCAGCGCCACAGGGGTATCGGGCCGCTTGCCGTGGTGGATCAACTGGTGGGCAATCCGCGGCAGGTTTTTAACTCCCATTAAAAATACAATGGTGCCGATCCCCTTGGCAAGTGCTGCCCAATCTACTTTCGATTCTTTTTTGTTTGGATCTTCATGGCCGGTGACAATGGCAAATGTGGACGTGTATTTTCTGTGAGTCAGCGGTATGCCGGCGTAGGCCGGCACGGCAACGGCTGAGGTAACGCCGGGTACGATTTCAACACAGATACCGGCCTTCATCAGGGCCTCGGCCTCTTCACCACCGCGCCCGAAGACAAAGGGATCGCCGCCCTTAAGACGGACCACCGTTGCACCCTCCCGGGCTTTTTCCACCATAAGGGCGTTAATTTGGTCTTGCGTAAAGGTGTGATCGCCTGCTTTTTTACCGACATAAATAATCTCGGCGTGCTTCGGTGCGTATTTTAACAGGATGGGTGATGCCAGATAATCATTTATTAAAATGTCGGCTTTTTGTATACATTCCAATCCCTTTACTGTAATCAATCCCGGATCGCCGGGTCCGGCACCGACCAGATATACTTTACCCTTCATGATTTATATGCAAATCCTCTTTAAGGCTTTCCAAGATTTTTTGAGCCCCCATTGAAACCAGGCGTCCGGCAAGGTCCAGGCCTATTTGTTCGGATGAGTCTGCAGGTCCTGAGAGGGTGTCTTTGATTACGGTAGCTCCGTCGAGGGTTGCCACCAGTCCATACAGGGTGAAGGTG
The DNA here is from genome assembly GCA_032127815.1 of Desulfobacterales bacterium. Lineage (GTDB taxonomy): Bacteria > Desulfobacterota > Desulfobacteria > Desulfobacterales > UBA11574 > Desulfatibia_A. Next base: position 6,170 of record JAQBHK010000260.1, on the reverse strand, counting down.
TTATTTTCAACTCTGCCGTGGGCGGCCATGGGGACCTGGCAACCGCCTTCAAGACGATTTAAGAAAGCGCGTTCGCCCATAATTTCGGTTCTTGTCTGGGGGTGTTCAAGGGCGGCAACCAGCGGCTCGATGATGGGGTCATTTTGTCTGATTTCGATACAAAGGGCTCCCTGACCCACAGCCGGAAGCATGATGGTTTCATCCAGATATTCGGTGATGCGGTCTTCGAGACCCAGGCGCTTTACGCCGGCGGCCGCCAAAATGATGGCATCAAGGTTTTCCGTTGCGAGTTTTTTAAGGCGGGTGTCGAGGTTGCCCCTCAAGGATTTGATAACCAGATCCGGTCTTGCATGCAGAATCTGAGATGCCCGTCGCAGGCTACTGGTGCCAATATGAGCGCCTGCGCCGAGTTCAGACAACTTATGCCCATTTTTGGAGATCAGAACATCCTGCGGAGTTTCGCGTTCGGGAATCGCGCCGATACATAAACCTTCCGGTATTTCAGCCGGCATATCTTTCATGCTGTGGACGGCAAGATCAACGTTGCCATTCAACAGTGCATCCTCGATTTCTTTGACAAAAAGCCCTTTACCGCCAACCTTGGCAAGGGGTACATCTAAGATCTTATCCCCTTTGGTTTTTATAATGACAAGTTCAACCGTAAGGGCAGGGTTTTGGGCTTCAAGCGCCGACTTGACCCAATTGGCCTGCCAGAGCGCCAGTTTGCTGCCTCTGGTTCCTATTTTAATAGTGTTTTTCATCAGTGAGTACAGCTCCCGCAGCTGGTCGCTGCACATCCGCTGCAGGATGATGCCGCTGCAGAAGAGCTTTCGGTCATACCGCTTGCGCTTTTACTGAAAAAAGTGGAGGCGGACATCAGTTTGGTTACTTTCTGACTTTGGCATGCAGGGCAATCCGGTACTTCGCTGCTTTTAAAAACCAGATACTCAAATTCTTTGTTACAATCACCACATTGATACTCATAAATCGGCATTATTTATTTCTCCTTAAAAATAAGCGAGCTTTTATCCAAAAGTGTGCATGCATGTCAATAAATTAAAAGACCTGCAATTATATTTATATTCAAATCCACGCTCGTGGTCGGAACAAAAATAAACATCAATATCTTTAAATCAACCCGTTATTTGTTCGATAATTCCGGCTGCAATCAGCGGCAGCATGATTTCGTGGTGGCCGGTTAGGTTATAACCCTGTCCGCCTTGAGCCGTGGGCCGGTGAACGACGTTGGTTGCGGGGCGGTAATGCCGAATAAAATCCATGTTGACCGTGGTGAATTTGGTAAGCTTGTGATCCAGATTGCGGACAAGTGTAACTGCTTTGAGAAAAACTTCAGGGAGGATTACCGCTGAGCCTACGTTCAGGTAAACACCTTCTTGAAGGCTGGCGATAACGGCGGCAAACGTCCTAAAATCTCTGTGGGATGCTCCGCCGGCAGTGTGGGCGTCAAAACCGGGATGCATATGAATGATATCAGTCCCGATGGCAACGTGGACCGTGACAGGAATTCCCAGGCGCGCTCCTGCGGCCAGGATGCTTTGATTTGCAAGGGGAAGGTTATTGTCAATAATGGCCTGGCCGACGGCTTCACCCAGGCCGGCGGAATTTTGTCCGGCCTGCTGAACGGCGTCATTCAAAAAGGCGCAGGTTTCGCGTACCATTCCGAAACTGCCGTTGCCGATGGATGCGGCTACATCTTCGGACGTCTGACCTACCATGGCCAGTTCAAGATCGTGAATAATACCGGCGCCGTTCATAGCTACCGCGGTAATAACGCCGCGCTGCATAAGGTCGATAACAATCGGGTTTAGGCCCACTTTAGTCACATGGGCTCCCATTGCAAAAACAATTGTTTTTTGCTTTTGAAAGGCTGTTGCCATGGCAGCGACAACTTTCTTGAGATCGCTGCCGGCCAGTATGTCGGGCAGGCTGTTAAAAAAATCCTTAAAACCGGCCCCCTTTTGCCAGGTTTTGGCAAAATTGGCAGTGGATACTTTGCTTTTTCGTTCTGAAAGCGGGTAGGTTTTCACCCGGTCAAGATCAATAGGCTCGAATTTTTTAACCATGGCTATATTCTAAACGGTCTTGTTTTTAGTTTTTGATTATTAGTAAAATGCCAAATTCATTTGAGCGCTTCACTTGAGGAGCACTTCGTTTTAAGAGCGCTGCGCTTGAGGGCCAAAATTCTCTTTATCAATACCTCTTAAGGCTGCCAGGTCGCTCCTCAAGCGAAGCGTTCTTAAAGTATTAGAATTTTTCCGGGAACAGTATCCGTTCTGCCAGGTCACACAAGATATGTCCCAAAGTGATATGAGCTTCCTGAATCCTTGCAGTGATGTCCGATTCCACCCTGAATGCCAGATCAGTACACTGCGCCAGTTCACCTCCGCGGCCCATTAATCCCAGGGTAAAAATGCCGATATCTTTGGCAGCACGGATGGCTTGGATGACGTTTTTGGAGCTGCCGCTGGTGCTGATACCTATGGCGATATCATCCTTTTTCCCCAGTGCTTGAAGCTGCTTTGAGAAAATTTGATCAAAGTGATAGTCATTTGCAATGCTGGTAATTACCGATGTGTCAGTAGTTAAGGCGAGAGCCGCCAGCGGCTTCCGTTCAACTTGAAAGCGGTTAACAAATTCCGCCGCAATATGCTGAGCATCAGCGGCACTTCCGCCATTGCCGAAAATCATAATTTTGTGGCCGGAGGTTATGCAGGTCGCCAAGCTGTCGGCTCCTTGTTGAATAAGGTCGAGGTTGTCTTTAATGAACTGTTCATTGGTTTCAAGACTGTCTTGAAGGATGTTTAGAATTATCTCTTTCATTGTTTATGCCACCATTTTTTTCATGATCCATGATCCACGATCCATGATCGATTTGGTTAATTAATCAGGGGTCGGGTAGTTATTGCTGTTGAATTGCTCCATGGATAATCATAGCTGAAAACGTGTGATCACGCCAAAGGCGGATAAAACTCGTGTATAAAGGCTCGTAAGAAAGAACAGAGGCCTTTGTATGAAATCAATAGTTTATGAAAACGAAAGGTGATCTCATGTGATGATAGCTTCTCGCGTGAGTCTGTTCTTTCTAACGATCCTTAATACACTCAAACAGCACACGCTTTCATCTATGATCATCCATTCCGCAACCCGCAACCCGCAACTAGCATCAAACGTCCTGCATCAATTTTTCGATCTTTATAACGATATCTTTAGAGTCATGCCCCAGTTCATCTGCCTTTTGAAACTGTTCCAGGGCCTCTTCGAGCAGATTTCGTTTTAGATAGAGACTGCCGAGCCTGTGCCGGAACAGGCCGTTTTCAGGTGAAATATCTACGCTTTGCTGGCAGAATATGGTCGTGATTTCAGGATTTTCACCTTGAAGGTCAAACAGATACCCCAAAGCTGAAAGTGAGTCGGAATTATTGGGGTTGTGCCGGATGGCTTTTTTATAGGCCGCGATCGCTTCATCTGCCAGGTTCAGGGCAGCACAGCATTCACCCAGAAGGCGATAGGCGACCGGTGATTCCGGTTTAAGATCGACGGCTTTTTCTAAATAAAATTTACTTTTTTCGAGTTGTCCGGTTTCCAGATATATTTTTCCGATTTGCAACGCCACCTCAAAGATGTCCTCCGCATGCTCCGCTGCCTTCAGGAGGTATTCCAAGGCCTTCTCCTTTTTATCAGAAAGCAGGTATACCAGGCCGAGGTTGTATAGCGCCATGGTCTCTTCCGGATCGAGACGGATAGTCTCTTTAAATTCTGATTTGGCGCCTTTGAAATTACCTGAAATACCGTAACACACTCCGAGACTGTTGTGGACATTCACATTGGACGGATCGAGTTGAAGTGCCGTTTTGAAATCATTGACAGCCCCGCTGATATCTCCTTTTTGGTAAAGCTTATCACCGCTAATATTTAAACTGACGGCATCAAATACAACTGAACTGTCAGGGCCGAAGAAGGCAGCATGATCCAGTGCTTTACGTGTGTTGTCAAAGATTTCGTTTTTAAGAAAGCCGATTAAGGGATAGACAGCGATTCCGATGGAAACGGTTTCAGAACGATGTGCTGCCAGGCTGCTTTTGATGCTTTCGGCAAATTTTCTCGCTGAAGTTTCGTCGGCTTCAAGAAATAAGCATCCCAGCATATCTTGATCAAGCTGCCCCCATATTCCGGCTTCGTTGTGACATATGGTGTCGATTGCTCCGGCAACATCAACCCGCATGTCACCATCAGAATCGCTTTGGCCGGCATTGTCTTTATCATTTAAATCATCAACCCGCACTGCCAGGGCTGCAAATTTGGGTGTACCATCAAGTCTGGTCATGGCATGATCAAGGAAAGCTTTTCCGGCAAGCATCTTGGGAAAGGCTTTTAGCAGTTCAGCCGATTCGACAGATGCTGCACCTTCTGAAGGGGCACTTTCAGGTGTTGCATCTGCCTGGTAAAACAGAAATTCCTGGCTACATCTGCGACTGCTGAATAATTCTTTTTGATCCTGGTCCATGTTTTGGTCCTTTAAATTGGGTGCTTTCGCTCAATTGAGATTCAATATATTCTCAAATGCATTCTTTATGGCCGCAAATTCATCATCCTGTATGGTTCTTAAATCCATGACAAAAATATCTTCTTCAATTCTACCGATAATGGGAGAGACGTTTTCGCGCAGTTGTCTTTCCATGGCATTTGCAGAGATTCCTTTAATCTTGATTCCCACACCTTTGCTGGGAAGGTTTAAAAGCGGAAGGGCGCCGCCGCCGGCTGTTGAAGTGATGTTGACAAGCTTAATTTCCAGACGACTGTCGCCGATGTTCTCCAAAACGGAGCCAAGCTGTTTAGCTTTGGTTTCAATATAACCAAAAGGGAGTGTCAACATGCGCAGAGTCGGAATGGACTCAATCGCCTTGTCCGGGTCTCTATAATGGTACAGGGTGAGTTCCAGGGCGGCCAGGGTCAGCTTGTCGATTCGAAGAGCCCGGGTCATGGGATTGGTTTTGATTTCATTGAGTATTTTCTGTTTTCCGACGATGATTCCTGCCTGGGGGCCCCCCAGGAGTTTGTCGCCGCTGAAGGTGATCAGATCGGCGCCTGCTGCCACAGATTCCTGCACGGTGGGCTCTTTTATCAGGCCATACCTGGAAAAATCGATAAACGTTCCACTGCCGAGATCCTCCATGACCGTAATCTTATATTTTTTCCCCAGCTCAACCAATTCCTTCAAAGAGACTTCCGCTGTAAAACCGACAATGCTGTAATTACTGGTATGGACCTTTAGCAGCAGGCCGGTATCATTTTCAACAGCGTTTTCATAGTCTCTGAGGTGGGTGCGGTTGGTGGTGCCGACTTCCTTTAAGATCCCGCCGCTTTTGGCCATTACATCAGGGATTCTGAATGATCCGCCGATTTCGATAAGTTCACCCCTGGAGACAATTACTTTTTTGCCCTTGGCGACGGTGTCCAAACAGAGCAAGACCGCTCCGGCATTGTTGTTTACCACCATAGCACTTTCAGCACCGCTTACTTCACACAAAATATCTTCAACAATGCTGTATCTTGAGCCGCGAGCCCCTTTTGATAGATCAAATTCCAGGTTGGAATAACGACTTGCAATGGACAAAATATTTTCGATGGCATCGACAGGAAGCAGCGAGCGCCCGAGGTTGGTATGTACAACCACGCCGGTGGCATTAATGAGTTGCCGCAGGTTGGGCCTGACAGCCGCATGCACGCTGCTTTTTACCTTTTCTAGGAACACGGAATCGCCCAGGTTGCTTTCCGTTACGTTCGAATCGCCGTCAAGAATAGCCTTGCGAAAGTTTTCAACAGCAGAGCGGATACAACGTACCAGAACAGACTTAGGAATATTTTTAAAAAAAGGGTCCGGCTTTGCCAGCTCAAGCACATGGTCTACGCCGGGAAGCATTCTAAGCAGGGCCTGCTGTTTTGCATTTGCATTCATTTTTTTATAGAATCCAGAGCGGTTATCAATGGTTTTAATATTTGAATTTATCCCTCTGCTTGCAGAGCGTGATAAATTCAAATAAAAAAAGATAAATACCTTATTAAGGTGAAAGTCGGTGCCGCAGCCCGAAGGGCTGTGGTAAAAATTCCAAAATACCCCGTAGCTTGATGGAGCGTAGCGGAAATCCCGC
>JAQBHK010000259.1:0-3241 GCA_032127815.1 Desulfobacterales bacterium | reverse complement strand
TTTTAATAATAAAGATACATGGGCTTCGAGCAACCTTAGAAAAGGCTGTCGGATTATTTTACAGTCTTTCGAAAATTTCTTTCAGGCCGTCTCGCCGTCAACAAAATCGTCTATCCCGGAAGTGCAGTTATAACGGTAGGGTCTGCAACCATTTCATGAATTTGTCTTTTTGCAACCTTATAACGCTCGAAATAGACTTTGGCGACTTCTTTCATAAACCGATACCCAAGTTGTGCATCGAGGTTACAAATATCGCGCAATTTGTCTGCATCAATCGCCAGGACCTCTGTCTCTTTCAAACAAACCGCTGTCAACGTATACTTCTGCGGCTCCATGAAACAGGCCGTGCCGAAAATCTCACCCTTTTCTCTCTTTTCAAATGAAATCTCTAAATCTTCTTCAGGGACAATTTTTTTCATGCCGACCAATCCACTGGTAACCACAAAAATATGATTCGCCGGCTCGTCGCTCTGATAAATTAGACTGCCCTCTTTGTAAGCTATTTTTTCGGTTATCTTTGCCAGCGCTTCACTCTGCGAGTCTGAAAACACACTAAATAGCGCTACCTTTTTAATGTCTTTTACTTCTACCATGATGATCCTCCTTTTTTTGATGTTTGCAATTGTTGTTTGATACTTTCCGCCGGCAGATCTTAGTCTTGGCACAACGCTGACTGCTTTAAAGTGTATACCGTTGTTTTGACAACCCCATGCTGTTCGTCTATAAAAATGTTTCCCAACATTGTTTGCGTTAATGGTTTTAACGCTATTTGCCGGCAATTTGATTGCCAAATTTGGCCTTAAAAGCCTTTTCAACAATATCGGCAGCCCACTGAGGTTTGCTGATATAGTCAAAATTGATCACCATGTCGAACTCATAGGGCGACGCTTCCTTTTTCCCGTGGACCTTTTTAAAAAAATGTTTCTGTTCTTTATCGATACTATCTAATTTCCTATCAGCTTCCGGCTCTCTTATTTTTAGAATTTTAGCCAGGCGTTTGATTCGGTGCTCTCTTCCGCCGATAAAACGGACGGATAGTACACTGTCGCGCGGCAGAATCAAATGTGTTCCCCGGCCCACAAAGATGCTCGGCTCCAGATAAGCAAGCGACAACACCGTTTTAAATAAATGTCTGGCATAATCACTTTTTATGAAAGATTTTTCGCCGAAAAGAAACGCTCCGAACTCATTTACTTTTCCCGGATAAAGTTCGTCAAAAAAGGCTACTGTTTTTTCACTCACTTTCGCATCACAGGCCATATGTTCCAGAATCTCCCTGTCAAAGACGCGATAATTTATTTTTTTCGCGAGGATGTCTGCAACCTCCAATGCGCCGACGCCGATTTTGCGGGAAAAACAGATGGTGGGCGGCATCACGGGTTTGGGTTTTTCCTTTTTCATCTCAAGCTGTCTTTTTTCCCACTCACGGTAGTAATTATTGATCGAAACGCTAGGACTCGTCCGCTTCTTGCCATAAAACCCCGGCATGTAGTTGGTTCCTTCAGCATTTGCTTTCACAGCACCCTCCTTATACACACTTTTGTTATCGGGTTGTTTTACTATGGACATGGTGAAATACACACACAAATTTATTGATTTCTCGTTGTCTTTACTATGCTAATTTGCAACAGATGTGCCAAAATTGATAAAAAATATCGATGAACATAAACTGCTGTAATAAAAGCAAAACAAGACATGTGGCCGGGAAAGCTTTTGGGGAAGTACCGGCCTTGCCTGTCAGGTATTTTTACAGATTGCAAATGATATTATGAATCGTTGGGCGTTGGTGGCGGTTCGGCGATCTTTCCAGGTTCGACTTTTATACAGTCCGGGATCGAATAAGCAGCAGGGGGCGGTCTATACGTTGCAAAACCCCGGCGGCGATACTCCCGTAAAACGTTCTGGGCAGACCGCTGTGACCGTGGCTGGCCATGGCCACCAGTTCCGAATTTTCGCGTTGGGCGGCATCGATAATCGCTTTTACGACCGGACCATGGCCGATGAGAGTTTCAGCCTCGATCCCCTTTGCGTGAAACTCTGCTTGAAGGGAAGCAAGATATACCTCTATTTGCTTCTTTTTCTGACCACGCTCCTTTTGGTACTTTGACATATCGATCACCTCATCATATTCCAGCATAAGCGCCGATTCTTCAACAATCAGGAAAATCACTTTGGTATGGAAACATCGTGCAAGATTCTCTACATGCGGTAATATTGCCTCGGCTCTTTTGGAGCCGTCTACGGGAACCAATATGTTTTTATACATGTTCTCTCCCTTTCTAAACGTTATATTGTTTTATTCTTTCGGGGCGGCTAATGTTAACAAAACACCGTAATCTTTGAACGTTATTTCCCTGCTGAGTCGGTTTGACGATGAATCAGTGCAAACATCTTCAAGGCCCAGTAAAATTTTCTTGATGTTTTCAATGCTTAACAACGGTTCGACCCGTTCGATTGCAACCGGTTGCTCCGTTGCCTGAGACTCAAGCATTTCATATGCATCTTCGAGTTCGTCGGCAGCAAACTGGGCCGTCAGGATGATGTAGTCATCCAGCTGTTGCTTAGCATCTTTCAATTCCTGCCTTACAAGCAGAAATTCTTTCATGGTCCTTGCGGTCAAAAACATTAGATCCTTTACTTCTTCGGCCTTAAAACCTTCGGAATAACGTCTGTGCGCAATGATTTTCATATAGTTGGGTATTACGGCCCTATCTCTGTGTCTCACAGACGCGGTTATAAGATGATAGTGCATGGCAACATACCACCTGAGCAATTCACGATCAATTTTGCGGTAATTCTGGAAACGATGAACATTTTTCGGGCTCATGATTTCTTCGATAATTTTTGCAATCAGTCTCTCCTGCAACTCTGTTAGCATAGTATAAATTGCAGTACTTTTCCTATATGCTATCCGCTTGAGAAGTGTTTCATTCCTGAAGGCCCAGTCGTGTGGGCGGCTGATTTTTCTTTCGGTTAAAAACAACAAGCGCCGCAATATGTGATAGCGCGGCGTCGGTTTCCAATCCAGAGCAGTGTATGTCGCCGAAGCGTCCACGCGGAGCTTTTTATCAACATATTTCCACATCCATGGCTGTTCCAGTGGTTCCTTATCCCTAATCCGGCTTAAAAAGAATTGTATTATCAAACATAAAGCGGTTATAAGCTTCGGCAATTGAAACGGTTTAATAGCATGTCCATGATAATATTTTACTGCGGTTCGATAGAGTTCATTATGTGAAAC
>JAQBHK010000258.1:0-8325 GCA_032127815.1 Desulfobacterales bacterium | reverse complement strand
TAAACGGTTCAACCACCATGGAAGAGGTTTTAAGAGTTGCCTAAAAGTAAATTAAATTACCCCATTATGCGTAATATAAGAGTTCGTAATAGATTCTTTGCTGACCATTTGATTACATTCTTTTTGGTATTTTCTCTTTTTTTCCCCTGTTCTCAATCTTATGCCGGCTCCGATTCAGAAGCGGACATTAAACCCTTTCTGATCGTCGATGCGGACAAACAGTTTGAGTTTGCCGAATACTTTTTTTCAAACCAGGAGTATGCAAGCGCCATCAGCGAATACGAACGGTTTATCTATTTCTTTCCTAAAGATGTCAGAATAGAACCGGCCAAGTTCAGAATCGGTATGGCGCATTTCAAAAGCAAGCGCTTTTCGCAGGCCGTTAACGCTTTCAAGATCTTGATCGAAAAATACGGCCAGACCGATCTTGGTATAAAATCATATCTGATGATCAGTGAAAGCTACGCAAAGTTGAAAGCTTTTGATAACGCCATCATTAATCTTCACAATCTGATTACCATAACCGGTGATGAAAACATACAAGACGAAGCCTATTACAGGATAGGCTGGCTTTATATTGAAATGGCATCTTGGGAAAAAGCAAAAAATTATTTTTCAAAAATAAGTGCACCCAACAAAGATACCTACAGGCTTAAAAGACTTGCAGCTGATCTGGACAAGGAAAAAATAATTCCACAAAAGAATCCCGGGCTGGCAGGGTTCTTATCAATCATTCCAGGGACGGGATTTATATATACTGAAAGATACCAGGATGCCCTGATAGCCTTTTTGATCAACGGCGCCCTGATGTACGCCGCTTATGAGGCTTTCGATAATGACAACGATGCTCTTGGCGGCATTATCACTTTGGTTGAATTCGGCTTTTACACCGGAAATATCTACGGTGCCGTCTCCAGCGCCCATAAATACAATCAAGCCAAAACCGGTCAGTTTATTCAAAAATTAATGGAAAACCATAAGGTCAATTTTTCAGCCGGTTTTAACGCCAAAGGTTTTTGCGCTGCACTGCGGTTGCCTTTTTAAACGGGCGCATAGTCAGGGCCACGTCATTTAAAGAGGTAATTGCTTGGAACAAATAAAGTTACCTGCTTATAAAAATCATGAAAATTCCAAGCACCCCGCCAAAAAGACGGCGGGCAAGCAAAATACAAATCTCAAACAAATTTCAAAGACCGAAATTCAAAATTCAAAACAAATAGAATGACGGCGGTATATCCAAGAAGTGATTGAAATGTTTAGTTATTGGAATTTGTAAATTTGATATTGTTTGTAATTTGAGTATTGTAATTTGGGATTTTAGTGTCGTATCCGGGAAAGCAAATCGCTTCTATCTGAATCAGTTAGAGTTGACTTTGACGTTTCCCCGGAGAGAAATATGAACCCCATTGACACACTGTACTTATTAACTTATATTTTTTCTAGGTTTCACAATACTATATAACCTAATATCTGCTTTACAAATTTTGCATGCAGTCTTTAGGTAAAAGTCTCAGAAGGTGAGCAGATGGCCGTAGTTCAATCCGCCGGGAAAACTGATGTAGGCAAAAAGCGAAAAGGCAACGAAGATTCTTTCTTTTTTAATGATGCCATGGGTTTTTATGTGGTAGCCGACGGAATGGGGGGGCACAAAGCCGGCGAAGTCGCCAGTCAAATGGTGGTAGATGCTCTGCAAAAACACATGCAAAAAATCAAAGGGGGAAGCAAAGCGGATGATATAACCTATGCTGACGGCACGCTTTCCAAAGAGGCCAACCATCTGGTGGCCGGCATCCATCAGGCCAATCAAGCGGTTCACAAGCGCTCCCAAAGCTCTACGGCCTACCAGGGCATGGGTTCCACAGTGTCGGCCGTCTATTTGACCGACGAAAATCTGATTGTCTCCAACGTGGGTGACAGCCCGATATATTTGATTCGGGAAGGCGCTGTCGAGACCATTTCCGTTTTGCACACCTGGGCGGCCGAACATGCAGCCATAGCTCCCGAAGGATCAAAACCGCTGGGGAAGCAGTTTCAGCATATGCTTACCCAGGCAATGGGTGTTGCTGAAACGGTAAAGCCGGATACTCGCGAAATTCCGATGCTCAAAGGTGATATCGTGGTTATCTGCTCGGATGGGTTAAGTGATAATGTTTCTCCGGAGGAAATTCGTGACATTGTGCTTAAAAAGCAACCTGATCAAGCCAGTCAGTCCCTGGTCGATTTGTCCAATGAAATTCGAGGACACGATAATATTACCGTTATAGTTCTGAAAATTACGGCGTTAACTGCCGACGGCCTGGAACTTGATTTGGAAGAAGACGCAATTGAATAAGTTAAAGATTTACCTCCGCCAAAATCAAAAATAGCTGTCGAGTACGACACAGAGGACGGTTCTTATCAGAGCTTCGTTCAAAGCATGAACCTCGACAGGGTGCTAATCGAAACCGGAGAATCTTTCGCCGTCGGACAGGATGTTTCCATGACCTTTACTTTTGGTGACGAACAGACCCATCTCATGCTCAACGGCAAGGTTGTCGGCCGTAGTCCTCATGGAATTGAAGTAAAATTCGAACAATTGACCCAACAAGACCAGGAGATGATAAAATCTATTATGGAGAAGCTGTAATTTGAGATTTATTTTCCTGGAGTCCTTCTTCGGAGGTTCACATCGAAATTTTGCCGAAGGTTTGATCTCGCATTCAAAGCATGAAATTGATTTATATACTCTCCCGGCCCGTTTCTGGAAGTGGCGCATGCGCGGGGCAGCATTATATTTTGCCAAAAAAATCCCTCCGCTTGAAAATTATGACGGCTTAATTGCTACCGACCTTATGAGCATGTCGGACTTAAAGGCGCTTTGCAGCCGGTCCTGTCCGCCGTCACTGGTATATTTTCACGAAAACCAGCTCACATATCCGCTGGCACCCGGAGAGGCCCGCGACTTTCAATTCGGTTTCACCGACATAACAACCGCCCTGGCCGCAGATCGGGTTCTTTTTAACTCTCGAACCCATTTTGATGCCTTTTTCTCCAGCCTTCCCGGTTTTTTAACCATGATGCCGGAATACGAACCCAAATGGGTGGTTGACGCTATCCGTCAAAAAGCCGGCGTTCTATATCCGGGATGCCAATTTTCTGCTGAACCAAACGCCTTGCCCGGTTTCCCGCTGCAAAAGGATAGGCCGCCTCTGATTATCTGGAATCACCGCTGGGAGTTTGATAAGAACCCGGCGGATTTTTTTGACGCTCTGGATGCGATTTTAGAGCAAAATCTCGATTTCCGCCTGGCGCTTTTAGGGGAAAATTTTCAGATGGTTCCCAAAGAATTTATTGCCGCCCGACAGCGCTATGGACGCCGGGTTGTACATTACGGACATGAAGCTTCCCGGGAAAAATACTGTGAGTGGCTGCGCCTGGGTTCAATTGTGATAAGTACCGCCAAACAGGAAAATTTCGGCATCTCGGTGGTGGAAGCGGTTCGTCACGGTTGTATCCCACTTTTGCCCAACCGGCTATCCTATCCGGAAATCATTCCAAATGATTACCATGCAGACGTTCTCTATCAAGATCAGGCGGATTTAGTTGACAAACTTGCCGTGCTGATATCGAATTATGCCCGCTTTGAGACCTTGCGCCAAAGTCTCGCAGAAGCCATGGAACGTTTTGCCTGGCAAAATCTTATCGATCAGTATGATGATGTGTTGGAAGAGCTAACCCGAACATTGCATGTATAAAACCCCCATTGTGCCAAATAGCTAAAGTTTCTGAAAACAAATTCCGATAATAATATAAGGAGGAATAATATAGAAAGGATTGAGTCATGCATTTAGTAGTTGGGGAAATAAAACATACCGCCAATAAGTCTTCTAAGAAAAGCAGTGCTTCTTTGGATGGTCATCCGGCACGCTTCCAGGAAAGACGCAAAAAAGAACATGATCGCCGAAAAAGCGTAAGAGATGGGATTTTTGTATCATTCTCTTTTAAAAATGATCGGCGTGCTCGGCGTGAACGAAGACAAGCGCAATAAAATCAAAATGTTGCGATTTTATCCGCCTGAGGCGAATTAATAAAACTCCTGCTGCCTCGCCACAGCGAGACTCTAGGAGCTTTCAACCTGTCATATTATTGATCTAATCGCAATTCCGGCCACGATCTCTGTGCTTATCCTGCCTAATTGTATATAAAAATTAAAGATTTCTTGCAAGATGCCGATATACTTAACAAGGGCCCCTTGGGTGACCTGCATTGGCTTGTTAAGGAGAAACGACATGGTACTGGGTACAATTGTGGGTGCGGCACTTCTTTTTTATGTCTTTGTAGCAGCTTGCCTTTATCTAACGCCCGAAAGGCCGGAATTGTCGGGTTGTGAAGAAGAGGGTTTCAAAAGCTCGGAAATGTAAACCCATACAATTTAAGATTTAGAATGAAACTCCCGGCAGTCCCGATTAGGGAATCTTCGCTGCGCTTCGAAGAGTGCAGGGTGCTTCAAATTCCAATCACTCCGTTTTTTAATTCTTCGACAAAGGCAGTATCGGCGGGTGCAAAATCGAATTGGTTAAGCTCGTGTGAAAATACCCACCTGATTTCTTCATGCTCCAGTAATTTGAAATCACCTTATCATAAACATATAACTTGTCAAGAATATTAAACATATTTACATTCTATGGCAGGATAAGGCTTGACAAATGCTTTTGTGTCTGTGAATATATAATCTTTTTCTAAAACAATTGATTTGCACAATAATTAAACAACTTATGAGGATTTTTATTATGAAATGGTTGCTTTACGCCGTCAGTTTGCTTTGGATCTCAACTGGATGTTGCATGATTCTTTATACAAGGGAAACAAGAAACGTTATGGAACGTTTTCTACTACAGATTGATCGAAGAATCCTTTCTGTCTTGCCTTTTATAGCGGGCATATTGCTTATATTTGCCGCATCTGCAAGTCGTAATCCATGGTTTATAAGATTTCTCGGATTCATGGGTGTTGCTAAAGGAGCATTTATATTTTTTGATCCTAACAACGTATACGAGCGGGTCAATAACTGGCATTTAAATTCAATATCAGATCAAACCCGTAGATTATGGGGTATTATTGCGCTGGTTCTTGGGACGGCCGTGCTATCCTGGATTCTGTAGACTCGAAGGCGTTAGCCACCATGACGCTCACAAAGGTTGATATCATCTGTTCTATTTGCCGAAGCGCAAGCGGGGTGGCGGAGTGCTTAATTCTCTAATTGAAAGTATCTTATGGTCGGCGGAATGCCAGGCATCGTGGCGGCCTATGTCAAAAACGGGCCGCCCGAGGAAATAAAATCAATGCAAGCCGATATTTTGCAGACCTATCAGGTGGATTTACCCGCCGGTTTATTGGCGGATGAAATAAAATAAATATTTATTCCGCCATCCAGTTTTCGACCATGAGGTCCTGAATGCGTTGAAACTCTTTTGTATTGTTTGTCACCAGGACGCCATTTTGTGAAAGAACGGTTGCGGCGATAATCAAGTCGTTGGGGCCGACGGGTGTGCCGCTTGCCTCTGTTTGGGAGCGAATATCGGCGTAAAAGGCGGTAGCGGAATCATCGAAAGGTACGATCTCGAAAGGTTCCAAAAAGCGGGCCACACGTTTTTGATTCTCTTCCCGCTTGGTGCTTTTTACTGCGCCATAGAGAAGTTCTGCCTTTACAATTGCAGGTATCTTGATGTCCTGCGGGCCATGTTCCATAAGTCTTGTTTTAACCGGAGGATGTGCCCCTTTCAGGAAATAGATGCAAATATTTGTATCCAGGAAGCGGATCATAACCTTTCCCTGACTGCATCGGATGTGAATGTATCCCGTCGCGGCGCTTCGAAACTGTCATCGATAATGCTTCCGAATAATTTGTCGAACCCATCCGGCCAGTCAGCGGACATCGTTCGGTCCAATTTTTCCGAGACCCATTTCGAAATTGATATGGATTCCGCCTCAGCGGCACGCCGTACTTTTGCATACGTCTTCTCATTCAGATAGAGTGATACTTGCGGCATGGTAATACCTCCTCTCTATGACCCTAAATAATCGTTCTTGGTTTTGTTTACGCTCAATTAGGGCATCAAACATGTTATAGTATAACATAACATATGGATAGGGCCTTGTAAACAAGCAAGGTCAGTCAGGATACCGGAAAATCCAAGGCAAGCTCGCCAAGCGTCATCGAAAGAAAAACATTGCATTGCCGCAAAGACCCTTGTGTTATGTTCACAAAAAGAACAAAAGAACCTTGTGTTTTCTGCATATTTTATATGCAACCATAGAATCCCAAATCGATCCTAAAAAATTTAAGTTGTTGTTTATAGATGTCGGTTTAATGCAAAGAGCGTTGGGCCTTGATGCGGCCATCATGCTTGAAGAAGATTTGATGACCGTTAATCGAGGCAGTGTAGTGGAACAATTTGTCGGCCAGCAGCTTTTGACCGCGATGGACCCTTTTGAGGAGCGCCGAATTCATTTTTGGGCCAGAGAGAAAAAAAGCAGTCAAGCGGAAGTCGATTATTTAACCACATACAGAGGAATGGTTTTCCCGATAGAAGTAAAGTCAGGCAAAAGCGGAACATTGAAAAGCCTGCATCTTTTTTTGAAAGAGCTCTCCGGCACCCTTTTGGGTATCCGGTTTTCCATGAATGAGTTGTCGTGGTACGACCGGATTCTTTCGATTCCATTGTATTTGGCTGAATACTGGCAGCGATTTGCTGAAATGGTGCTATAAAGAGGCGATAGTGTAGAACGGCCTTCAAATTTGACCCATCAGCAAACCAACCCTTTCGCGGGAAATTCGGCCCAATGAACTTACAGGCGGGTCAATTTTGGGCGCCGATTCCGGCTAAAGGCGGATTATTCTTGCACGCCAACTTACAAATAGACCGCCTGCATACAATAAACACGAGGTGTTTTAGGTTAACTTTTTATAGCGTCTTCTTGTTTGAGAACTTCTTCAAGCAAAGGGATTAGTGGTGGTAGGTCTTGTTGGATGGTTTCCCATACAGTACGGAGCTCAACACCCCAGTATTCGTGGACAGCAAAGTTTCGCATATCTCCCATCAGACGCCATGGAATGGCAGGAAAATGTTTCGTGATCTTCTCGGGCACATTTCTGGCCGCTTCACCGATGATAATGAAGTTGCGGATAACAGCGTCTGATGTTTTGGAATCCTGTTGGAAAGTTTCCAAATCCATTTTTTCAACATAGTTCTGTATTTTTTCGATGGCCGCTATTATGTCACTTATGCGATGTTGCCACAACTTAATCGACATTAACGGCCTCCGCAAGAATAAGGTCACGAAGTGCAGGATGCAGTGCGCCTCGTTGCACCATATCTATCTCTGATACTCCGAGGATTTCCTCCAGGCGGTGCTGAACCGTAAAGAAGTGAAAAACTCCCACGGCCCTGTCAAATTCAATTAAAAGATCTATATCGCTTCCCGGAACCGTCTCATCTCGGGCTGCAGATCCGAAAACGGCAAGCGAGGTGACCCCCAACCGTCGAAGTTCCTCTTTGTGAGCCTTGAGTTTATCTATAATTTCTTGTCTTGACATTTTCCCGGCTTAATCCTGCCACACAAAAATAAGAGTTACATGTCGTAGGCAGATTGAATATCTAAAACACTTTTATATAATTTTAATTATATCGTCTACTTTAGCAGAAGGCCATATATGTGTCAATCTCTTGGAAATGTTTCGTTATTATGACTTATCTAAGACCTTTGGTTGAAGGACGGATACATCCATGACCTTCCAGCGATACAGGGGCCACAGACGACCCATCGGATATTTAATGAGCATGGCCAGTACGAAGGCCGAATTGATAACAGTGGGCGAATGTTTGATGAGCATGGTCGATATGAAGACCACATTGACGGCACGGGCCGTGTATTTGATCAACATGGTAAATATAAAGGTTGGATTGAAAAACGATAAACCGAAAAGGGAACTACAATGAGACAGACACCCTCACTAAAAAAAATCAAAGGCATGCTTTTGGTGCGGCGAAAGCCTTTTCTGGAAACTCAAAGATAGAAACGGCCCATATCCTGGATATTTCACAAGTTTGAGGGGTTCATTTGCAAGGCATTCAGGGGAACCGCTGTAGTTTTTTACTGCCATCCCCTGATAACACAGAAAATGGGCGCCTCGGGCTTGCCCGTAGGGTGAAAATCTTTAAGTAAAACGAGTTAATTCATTGGGTGACAAAGTGTGACTTTGATAAATTGCCAGTAGTTAACATGAGTGATCGAGAATAAATTTAAATAATATGTTGCTTAAAAATTTTCATGAAAAATTCAGGC
>JAQBHK010000257.1:0-6768 GCA_032127815.1 Desulfobacterales bacterium | reverse complement strand
GGTTTACCTTCACCGCTCCACAGATCGTCAAAAAAACGCTTGAATTCATCCCGTGTAAGGGGCGCCGGTTTTTTTGAAAGGCCCAGGTAGTGCCGGGCCCAGAGGGTCAGGATCAAGTTTTTATAGGTCAGCAAAGCATCTGAAATCTGCTCAGGTTTAACAGCCGTCAGCGCCAGGAATTCGTCTAGATAAATAATTTCATTTAAGACTTTTTCAGTCTTTTCAACGTCGTCTGAAGAGATAAATTCCCGGTACAGCACTCCGGTGGCATAATTATCATAAAACAAAGGTTTTTTAATAAACAGCCCTCCCAGCACGCCCATGCCTGTCTGGTCCCAGAAGCTCAAAAGCAGCCCTTCTTTTTCAAACCAGCTTGTTTTCCGCCAGCGTTCAGCGCGCCATTTTAGATCGAGGGCGCGTCCGTAGCCCACTCTGAAGATTCCGGCAAGCGGATATTTCTGTATCAATGCGGTCGCCCGGTTGATGTCGATGGGCGTGCCTTCTGCTGCCAGGACCTCAAGGCCGATACTTAAATATCCGCAGGCCTTTTCAACAATAGCGCCCAGTGCCTTCCTGTCTCTGATAGTCTCCTGGTCCGCGGCCACAATCTGATTGCACAGGCCGGCAAATTCAGTCTGTATCTGCTCTAAAATCTCATTTATCTCTATCCGTTTCAGAGCCCCGGTAAAAAGATTATCTTCTTTTAACATACCGGCATGATAAAGCGGCACAGGGAGAAGCTGCCTGCCTTCGTCGTCCTGGGCAGTGTGCTTTACGCTCTGCTTTTCAAAGTCCTGCGGCTTCAACGGCTGATAAATTCCAACGGCTTCGTCAAAGGGCATAAAGCCTTTTTCCGCCAGTCTTACATTACGCAGACGATAGGATTCTTCCTCAGTTTCAGCAGGGATAACACTAGACGATTCCAGCAGAACTTTCTGATAAATGATGTGGTTGTAATCGGCAAGGAGCCTGAAAAAGTTGGACAGGAATGCATCACGATGTTCTTTGATAGTTGGCTCAGTTTCTTGCTCCTGGGCATCCGGATCGAAAACATCCTCTCTAAACCGGACGTAAATAGTATCGTCAAACGTAAAAAAATCGTTGTCAAATTCGGATGGATCCTGATCGCTTTCTCTGACTCTGACTTCAATGTTTTTAAATAGATAAAATTCTACTAATTCAATTTTATCATCCAGGAACCATTTGAGAAAACGCTGCGGATCGATTTTTAAGAGTAAATCGAGCCAGCGGGTAAACGAGTGTATTTCAATTCTGTCCTTTTCCCAGACCTCTATGTCGAGGATATATTCCCACTGCCGGTTCGATGCCAGTCTCATCAACTCAAGTGAATCTTCAAGCCCGATATCATAAATCAAAAAGTGGAAGTCCTCCTCGGGAAAAGAATGCACTAAAGCCACCGGCTGCGGCGCATCTAAAATGGCGTCCAGAGCTTTTTCCGACGGCAGTTCCATGATCTTTTTTCTTTGCCGCGACAAAGTTTGGTAGCGTTCGATTGCCTTTTTGTTTTCAGAATCTGTGTTCATTTTTAAATTGTATTTTTGTAGGCGTTAACATGTTATGCGTTCTGCGTTCTACGTTTTATGTTCTTTCTTCAAGCTAAATGGGACACGGATTTTCGCAGATTTACACAGATAATATTATTATTTCTTAATTAAAAAATCTTGATAATCTGTGTTCATCTGTGTCCAATATCGTCATTTGTCCGTTGCCTGTTATCTGCGTTCCGGGTTCAACGTTTAATCTTTCAACCTTGAACCTCTGAACTCTGGCCTCTAAACTCTGGCCTCTGAACCTCTGAACCCCGAACCCGTGAACGGTTACGTATTTTTCAAGCTGCAGCCGTCTCTTTAGAGTGCCAGGGAGCAAATTTGAATATCAGCAGCAGGCCGGGAACAGCCATGAAGGCACAGGCAACAAAAAAACTCTCCCACCCCAATTTCTTGGCCAAAAAACCGGTGGGAGCCGAGGCCAGAACCCTGGGAACACCCATCAGACTGCTCAGCAGCGCATATTGTGTGGCGGTAAATTTTTTATTGGTGATACTGGCCATGAATGCTACAAAAGCGGCGGTCCCCATACCGCTGCTTAGATTCTCAAAGGCGATGACCCCCGATAAAACAGAGACACTGCTGCCGATACGCGCTAAAATAGCAAAACAAGCAGTTGAGACGGCCTGTAGAAAACCGAAAATCCAGAGACTGCGGTTAATCTTAAGACGAAGCATAAGTACTCCGCCGATCAGACTCCCGGCGATGGTAGCCCAGAAACCGAACACTTTAACTACCGCACCGATCTGGGATTTTGTAAACCCGATATCCATATAAAAGGGTATGGTCATCGCACTGGCCATAGTGTCGCCGATTTTGTAAAAAAGAATAAAGGCCAGTATCCAGAAAGCTTCCCGCCTCCTGAAGTAATCAATCAACGGATCGAAAACCGCTGCCTTTAAAGTTCGGGGAGTTTCGACATGAATCTCAGGTTCCGGTGCCAGCAGTGTGGTTAAAACGCCGGGCAGCATACAGGCTGCCATAATTAGATAGACAAAGGGAAACGGCAGCGAGTCGGCCAGAATCAAACCGCCGCCGGAAGCCAACAGCATGCCCACCCTGTATCCGTTGACATAAAGAGAAGAACCTAGGCCCAACTCTTCATCAACAAGGTCTTCCCGGCGATAGGCATCCACCACAATATCCTGGGAGGCACTGAAAAATGTAACTATAAATGCGGCAAATGCGACCATCCAGGGCTTTTCCCCCGGATTGGTGAAGCCCAGACCGGCAATCGCAAGAATCAAGGCTAACTGTGCAACCAGGAGCCACCCTCTTCTGCGCCCCAAAAATGGGAGTGTGAAACGATCCAGAAAAGGCGCCCAGAGAAATTTCAGCGTATAGGGCAGACCCACCAGCGCCATCATGCCGATGACAGCCAAATCGACGCCCTCGTCCTGCATCCAGGCCTGCAACACCGTTATCGTCAGCAGCAGGGGAAGACCGCAGGCAAAACCCATAACACAAGCAACCAGCATACGACCGCTGAAAATTACTTTTAAGATGGGTTCTTGTTTTTCAGGCAGTGCTGAGTTTTGAATTGTTTTCCTCTGCAAAAGTTAATGATCTGATTCAGCTTTCTCCAGGTCCGACGGCGTTACTATGGGACCAAACTTTTCTTTCAAGGCTGTAAGGCCTGCGCGCTGCTCCTTGAAAACTTCGAATAGTCTGTGGGGGACATTAGCCTCTTTGCCGTATGCCTCTATCTGCAAGTCTATTCTGGCAACAATGTTGTCAATATACAAAGAAAAATGTTTCACATAAAGTTCTTCACTATATTCCTTGTCGATTATTGATTTAAACAGATCTTTAAGATCATTATACTTTGGAAGAAACCCGATGGGAGTTTCAATTACTTCTACTTCCCGGTGCGCATGTCTTTCCAGCCAGGTCAGCCAGACTTTTACGTCTCTTTTTTCTCCTAAAAGGTTTTTGGAGGTACCGCCGCGGGCTTGATCGGTTAAGAAATAATTCAAACCCGCCATTACCGGCTTTTTATCTGCAGCAATTTTTTCATTCCCATAAAATTTAAATTGAGCATCCATGTAATCCCCTAATGAACCCGGAATAAAAGGAGCGTTGGCCCAAGGTGCCCGTTTAATCCCGGTTGCGCCGACTTCCGTGGCCGTTGCCGCCGATACGATTCCGGCGCCGATAACGACGCCATAGTCCGAATTTTTGGCCGCCCAAACCGGAGGCATGGTATCGCTGTCTCTGCCGCTGTAGGTGATTATTCTGGTGTCAACACCGTTCGGATCCTCTGCTTTTGACGAATAATTCGGCAGAGCCGATGAAGTTAAGGTGCACCTTGCATTGGGATGGGATATCGGCACTTTATTTCCACGCTCATCGGTCATACCCTCTTCCCAAGGACCTTGAAAATTTATACCTTTACGCGCCGGTGTTTCACCACTTCCCGTCCAGTGGGGAACACCGTCTTCATCGATAAGCACATTAGACCATATCACTTCCGTTCCGGGTTTCCTTAAAAGTTCCATAAGATAGGGGTCGCCTTCCCAGTTGACATCCTCGACGATGCCGAAAATACCGCACTCCGGGTTAATCGACCGGATACTGCCGTTTGCATCTATCCACATTTGGGCAAGGTCATCACCGACAAAATGATTGCCGGCCATGGCGGTGGTTGTTTTGCCGCATCCGCTGGGCGCCGCACCGGTGCACCATGTTATGCGGCCTCCCGGGCCGTCGATCCCGGTAATAAACATATGCTCCGACAGTTCATTGCCCCTGTTTTCATATACGGCCTTGTCAACGCAAAACCGGTGATTACCCTTTTTCATAAGCAGTGTATTACCGGCATATGTGCAATTGATACTGTAGGTTGTCTGATAGCTTCGATCCATATATACACGCGCTTTAGGCAAATCTTCGGGGCGATTTAAACCTTCACTGTGTATGTTGGTAAAAAAATGACCGGTACGGTCCACCTCTTTATCAAAAGCATGAAATGCATTTCGGTATAGTATTTCCGCGCTGTGCAAAACATAGGTCGAACTGGATATCTCCAGGGCCGGGTTCGACACAAAAGATCCGACGGGACCGCGCATATAAAAACCGATTATCATGGTTTTGCCGTTCATAACGCCTGACATCTTGTCCCGCACGTCTTCCAGAGCTGCGGCCCGATCTATTTTATTGGCAAGGGAGCTAATCTCTTCATCTGCATTGGCTATATAGAATGTACGATCAACAATGCGTCCCTGTTCTTCTTTTAGATCATAATGGATTGTGTGCCTTTGCATGGAGAGTGCCGCTTCTTCTTTCTTTTTTAATGACAATTCCCTGATGTACTGTTTGTCTTCCTCAGACCCGGTATTGATAAAGACTGAATCCGGTGCGCACATGGCGATGGCGTTGGCGATTTTGATCAGTATTTCAGGATGTTGCATCGTTTTTATTCTGGACAGATGTTCCTTGTCCAAGCTCTTTTCAAAAAGCTCCAGGGCCGCTTGGTGGGTTTTGATGCCCCCGATTTCAACGACGATATCTATTCCTTTTTTTCTTTGTAACATGCATTTTTCCTTTTAATTTTTGCCAGCCCCGTTAAATCTGAAGGCTATTTAACGGGGATGACTTAATGGCTTTTTTTACCCATACCTGTTATTAATTATCATGAATTCGTAAAAAGTCGAATTCATCACGTTTTAGGCTTAATATGAGGCCAAAATAATATCAGACAACTTTCTTTTGGGTACGTGATGAATCTCTTGGCCATCCCGCCAGTAGCGGATATTGTTATCTTGGCCGACGGTTTCTATCACAACTTTCTCTTTGGGTTCTCCCAGTGCAATGACAAGCAATATTTCAAACTGAGTCTCTATGTTTAGTATGTGCTTTAGTTTTTTGCGGTTGATTGATCCGAGCATGCAGCCGGCAAGCCCCTTTTCCACGGCACCCAAAAGAATGCTCTGGCCGGCAATGCCGCAATCGTATCCAACATAGTCATTGGCTTTGGCAATGTCACTAAGAATAGTGATATAAGCCGGCGGTTGTTCACCCTCTTTGGGACCCGGCCAGTTTTTAAGATACGCCGCCCAACCAAGGCAAGCAAATATCTGCTCGTTGATTTGCGGATCACAGGCCAGAATATAACGCAACGGCTGCAGGTTGGCAGCAGACCCCGACAGTCTGGCAAGATCTACCAGTTCCCGCAAGGTTTCCACATCCACCCGGCGGTCCTGGTGAAATCGCCGGTAGCTTCTGTTTTTTTTAATCAGATGCTTGATCATTTTTCATGTCCTGACATTTCAACTTTGTCTGAGAGGGTAAATGCTGTTGCAGCCAGATCAAAACTTTGTCAAACTCAGCTTTAAGTTCCGTTAGTGCTTTTCCTCTGTGGCTGACACGACTCTTTTCCTCCATGGTCAGCTCTGCAAAGGTTTTCTTTTCCGGCGGATAGTAGAATACAGGATCGAATCCGAATCCGTTGGAGCCCGCAAGCTTATCGGCTATCAGGCCTTCACAGCGGCCTTCATATGTCAGGGCGGGACCTGCCGGAACGGCAATCGATATGACACATTCAAAAGCAGCTTTGCGGTCAGTTTTGCCCTGCATCGCCTGCAGCAGCTTTAAACATTTCTCTTGGCCGCCGGCATTCTTGCCGGCATACCTTGCCGAATGCACGCCGGGTGTGCCGTCGAGCGCCTGGACCAATAGTCCGGAGTCATCCGCCAGCGCCGGCAGTCCCAGGACCCTGGCAGCAAAACTCGCTTTTTTATAGGCATTATCATCAAAAGTATCACCGTCTTCTTCCACCTCGGGGATGGGGCCAAAATCCTCAAGATTTTTGATCATAACATTGAAGCCTTTTAAAAGTCCCCTTATTTCTTCGGTTTTTCCTCGATTTCGCGTGGCAACTACCAGAGTGATTAAGTTCCCCATAACATCCTCTTATATGGATAGACTTGTTCTAAGTCCTAAATTTTTGCAAATAAGTTTGATGAATTCGTAAAAAGGAAATTTTTTACTTTTTACGAAACCGTCAACCTTTACTAACTAGCCCCGACCCCTGAACCCCTGAACGGTTACGCTAATTTTATAATCCATGACAAGCACTTTGTAAAGTTTTTTGAAGCCATTGGCCCTGTCGCTGCCGGCGGAACTTGGTTTTCACGCCCTGATGCGGTTCAATTGCCCGGCATTTTTAAGAAAATGCTTTACACTGCAAACTGTGCTGGTG
>JAQBHK010000256.1:0-5654 GCA_032127815.1 Desulfobacterales bacterium | reverse complement strand
ATAAAGTTTAACCGGTCTTAAATTAATATCCTGGTCAAGGTCAAAGCGAAGTTTCAAAAGGATGCCTTTTTCCAGAATACCCGGTTTCACATCAGGATGGCCGATGGCACCCAGATAGATTGCATCGGATGCGGCCAAGGGTTCAAGTACTTCTTCCGGCAGGATCTCGCCTGTGGCCTTATAGTGTTCGCCGCCTAAGTTGTAATAGGTGAAATTCAATTTGAAATCGTATTTTTCTGCAACGGTGTCAAGAACCTTGATACCCTCTGTAACGACTTCCGGCCCCGTACCATCTCCCGGTATTACTGCAATATTATAATTTTTTGACATAATTCCACTCTTAAACTTTTAAAATTAATATTTTTGATAACTAAATGATTTTTAACTGTATGGGGCTCTATCCGTGCTCTTGCAATTCGCGAGGAATGGATGCCTTTTGCTTTAAGCTTCTATGATGCTGAATAGTGATGTAAGGGCCTGAAATGACATAAGCAAGCCCTACAATAAACAAGGCTATGGGTGGTTGTGAAGCGATAAATATCAATATCAGGATTACGGCAACCAGAACGTTGAAATTCATCTTTCTAAATAATTCCGGTTTTTTAAAGCTGTTGTATTTTATAGTGCTGACCATTAAAAAAGAAAGAGTATAGAGCAAAATCAGGATAATAATAGGATTGCCGGCGATGTTAAATCGGTGACAAAACAGAACAGTGGTAGCTGCCATACTTGCTCCGGCCGGTATCGGCAATCCCACAAAATAATCACTGCTGATCGTACCTACCTGCGAGTTGAAACGCGCCAGGCGCAGAGCACCGCAAGCCATAAACATGAAGGCTGCCAGCCAGCCAATTCTGCCCAGAGGTTTAAGAGCCCATAAATATATCATCACGCCCGGGGCCAGACCAAAAGATATAAGATCGGCCAGGGAGTCGTATTCCAGACCGAAGGGGCTGGTTGTATTGGTAGCTCTGGCGATTTTTCCATCCAGAATATCAAACATCACACCGATGATTATAGCGATTGCAGCAGCAGTGAATTTCCCATCGATGGCAGCAATAACTGCATAAAATCCACAGAAAAGATTCAGGGATGTAAATATGTTAGGTAAAATATAAATCCCGCGGCGCGATCTTGTTTTATTGAGCCTTTTTCTTCTTTTCATGCTAAATCTCCCAATATGGATGTCCCCGCCTGTACTCGATCCCCAACTTTCACTTTCAATTTCGCATCAAGCGGAAGATAAACATCGAGACGTGATCCAAAACATATCATGCCAAATCGCTGACCACGAACCACCTTATCACCCTCTTTCACTTTGCAAATAATTCGCCGGGCAATAAGGCCGGCAATCTGGACAAAAACTATCTGTTTTTCTTGGTCGGTCTCTAAATAAACCGCATTGTGTTCATTGTGCCGGGATGCTTTATCCAAATTGGCTGAAAAAAATTTCCCTGGATGATAACGGACTGTTTTTATGCGGCCGTCACAGGGAATGCGATTTACATGAACATTAAAAACCGACATGAAGATACTTATCTTTATGCCTTTATCTTTAATAAACGGGTTGTTTTCCACCGGGCCTGCCAGGATGATCTTGCCATCGGCAGGCGAAACCACGGCACCGTCAAAATTAGGAATGACACGGTCCGGATCCCTGAAAAAATAACAGATGAAAAAGGTGACAGCCAGACCAACCAGAGACAGAACCGTCAACTGTAACAGGGCAAATACAAAAGTAGTAAACGCCGCGGCAAATATAAAATGATATCCTGCACTTGCCACAGGAAAAGCTGTATGACTCGGCCGGTCGGACCAGATAAAATCACCCATTTGCGTAACCATTATTCATAAAATTTGTTATATAACAAGGCAAGGCGGTATTGTCAATGATAACCGCAACCTTTTAGGGAAACGTCAAAGTCAACTCTAACTGATTCAGATAGAAACGATTTGCTTTCCCGGATACGACACTAAAATCCCAAATCACAATACTCAAATTACAAGCAATTACCTAATTCTATCCACTCTTTTAAAATTCAGTTCAATATCCGACTTGCGGATATATTGTGGTATCAACGTGGCGACATCATCTGTCTTAGTTTTTTCGAATCTACGCATACTAAGCCGGGCAACAGTTGAAGCCCGAATCGTATTTTGACAGGGCAATGCAAACAAAGCCATCTCCCCCATGGTTTCCACAAGCATATCTTGATAAAGCCAAGCTCCATTCCCCACCATCAGAGACGGTTCTTTGATATCACGCACAGCCTGCCGGGGAGACGAAACGCCCTCATCGACTTTTTTTTTCAAAAGACCGTCTTCAAACCTGTAGCCTGAAAAATATACTTCTCCTTTGCGTGCATCAAGCAACACACAGATGAAATATGTAGAGCATGCGATTTGTTCGGCAAGCGCATCAAGGCTTGAAATACCGACTACCGGTTTGCCGGACGCCATGGCCAACCCCTTGATGGTACTTATTCCAATACGCAGTCCCGTAAAAGTTCCCGGGCCCTTAGTTACCGCAAAGCCGTCCAGGTCAGCACGTGCAAGGCCTGAAAATTCTATAACAGTATGAATCATATCCATTAAATGTTTCGAATGGGTCTGCTCTCTGTCAATCGTCATTTCAGCCAGCAATAAGTCTTGATCAACGACGGCAACGCTGCAGCTTGTTGTCGATGTATCAACCGCAAGTATTTTCATAGGGCTATTGCTAGAACCTCATCCATGTTTTTGACAGGCACAAAATTGATCTTACGCTTTACGTATTGCGGAATATCGACCAGTTCCCTTTTGTTCTTTTCAGGAAAAACGATTGTATGTATTCCGGCCCTCAGGGCGCCTAGTGCTTTTTCCTTCAAACCACCAATCGGCAGAACCCTCCCTCTGAGGGTAATTTCTCCAGTCATGGCCACATTTTTGTTTACCGGCTTCTTTGTCAAAGCAGATATTAGCGCTACGGCCATTGCGATTCCGGCAGAGGGCCCGTCTTTTGGTATTGCTCCGGCCGGCACGTGAATATGGACATCCGTGCTTTCAAAAACGTTCTCTTCAAGACCAAAGACGTCCAGATTTGCTCTGGCATAGCTGAAGGCTGCGCGTGCAGACTCCTGCATGACTTCTCCAAGCTGACCGGTTATAATCAATTCTCCCTTACCGCCGATAAGCGTGGCCTCAACATACAGGACTTCTCCACCGGCTTGTGTCCAGGCCAAACCGGTAGATAAGCCAATCTGGCTGTTTTCCTGATCCATTTCAGGAATATACCTGGCGACACCCAGATATTTTTGCAGGTTGTTTCTGGTAATCTTAAAAGGGCCTTTTTCTCCTTCTGCCAGCTTGCGAGCCAACTTCCGGCACAGAGCCCCTAATTCCCTTTCAAGGTTTCTCAATCCGGCCTCAGAAGTGTACTCTGTTATGATTTGTTGCAAAGCACCAGTGCTGATCTGTATGTTTTTGGATTTCAAACCGTTCTCCTTAATCTGACGCGGGATAAGGTGTCTGCGGGCAATCAACTTTTTTTCTTCTTGAGTGTAGCCGGAGAGCGTAATAACTTCCATCCTGTCAAGCAGCGCCGAAGGGACGGTATAGGTTACATTGGCGGTTAGAATAAACATAACCTTCGAAAGATCAAACGGCAAACTCAGATAATGGTCACTAAAAGCCGAATTCTGCTCGGGGTCAAGAACCTCCAGCAGAGCTGAAGAAGGATCACCGCGAAAATCAGACCCGAGCTTGTCAATTTCGTCCATCATGAAAACAGGATTGCTGGTCCCGCCCTGCTTCAATCCCTGCAGGATGCGCCCCGGAAGCGCGCCGATGTATGTCCGGCGGTGCCCTCTGATCTCAGCCTCATCACGGATACCGCCGAGAGATATACGTATAAATTTACGTTTCATGGCACGCGCAATCGCCTGACCCAAGGATGTCTTGCCCACTCCGGCAGGACCGACAAAACAAAGAATGGGGCCTTTCGTTGCAGGGTTAAGTTTACGGACGCTTAAGTATTCAAGGATGCGGTCTTTTACCTTGTTCAGCCCAAAGTGATCTTTATCGAGTTCCTTTTTGGCATTCTTAATATCAATTATATCTTTAGTCGCTTTGCTCCAGGGCATTTCAACCAGCCAGTCCAAATACGTTCGCACAACCGAAGCTTCTCCAGAGTCAGGGTGCATCTGTTCAAGGCGTTTCAACTGCTTCAGCGCCTCTTTTTCCGCTTCTTTAGACATTTTGGCTTTTTTAATCTTCTTTTTGTATTCTGCAATTTCTTGGGCTCTGTCATCACTTTCGCCAAGTTCCTTATGAATCGCTCTCATCTGCTCTCGCAGGAAAAAGTCTCGCTGATTTTTTGATATTTCATCCCTGACATCAGATTGGATTTTGGCCTGCATCGACGAAAGTTCCAGCTCTCGAGAAAGCAGATCGTTTATTTTTTTTAGACGTTCCACCGGGTTAACTATTTCGAGCAGACTTTGGGACTCGTCGATTTTTAATCTAAGATTTGAGGCCACAAGATCAGCAAGCCTGCCGGGTTCTTCGATGCTTTCAAGTACCGTATCAACGTCGCCGGTCAACTCACCACGAAATGCCAGAATTTTTTCAGCATGTTCGCGAACATTCCTCATCAGTGCTTCAATTTCAATGTTGATTTCCTCAACAGGTTCTTCTTCGATAATTTCAATACGTACGCGATATAATGAACGTTTTGCAACGTACTTGACGATTCTGGCTTTGGCGACACCCTGTACAAGCGCCTTGACACGACCGTCAGGCAGCTTCAATCTTCGCAGGACCCGACTAACAGTGCCGACCTGATATATTTCGTCCGGCCCCGGGTTTTCAATACCGGGATCCTTTTGCGTGACCAAAAGCAAAAAACCGTCCTTTGCTACCGCCTCTTCTACAGCACGAACCGATTTTTCGCGGCCAACAAAAAGAGGGAGAAGCATGTCGTTAAAAATCACTACATCCCGAACCGCCATTAACGGAAGTGTTTTGGGCAATGTTGCCTCTTTTTCATTTTCCTCCAGTATACTTACAAGATCATCTTTGTCGACTTCCGCCATTGTTGCTCCTGTGTTTTTTATTTAAACCTAAGTTGATGAATTCGACTTTTGGCGAATTCATTAAAGATAATACTATAAGACATGATTCTTCTTTGACAATAAAAATTCGGATTATAGCAACGTATTTGACAGCTTTCTTTCGCCGAAGCTCATAGGCATGACAACTGCAAGGATGTTGAGAATAAAAGCCAGGCCAAACGACCCGAAGATCCATATCCGTTCAAGAACGGTCAGCACCCTTGCGTTAATATCCGCCATAAAAAGGTTGTAAACCGGTCCTGCTTCCAGAACTATGACGGTACCGATGTATCCGGCACATACCATCATGAAAACAAGTCCTCCGAAACTCGTCACAGCTTGAGCAGGATTTTCGGATTTAAAATCAGGGTACGCGGCACCAAAACCGATCCCCATGGAAACAATTCCCGGAACCATGAAAAATACATTTACTATGGAAAGCACCATCATAAAGGGGGTAACATTGAGAAGAATATTGGTAGCAATAATCAGGATTTCAGTTAGAGCCAGCAGAGGAAAGAAATAGATAAAGAACTTTATCCACAAAAAGCTTCTGAGCGATAT
>JAQBHK010000255.1:0-7611 GCA_032127815.1 Desulfobacterales bacterium | reverse complement strand
CTCATCAATGAGATCCTTGATGGTACCGACCACTGAACCCATGGAAATAATGACCAGGTCAGCATCTTTCAGATTGTAGGTTTTGATGAATCCGCCGCTTTCTCTACCAAAGGTTTTAGCAAATTCAGCGCTGACTGCTTTAATGGTTTTCCCGGATTTTTCCATGGCACGGTGCAGGATGTAGCGGGTTTCATGATAAAAACGTGGATCCGCGAAAAGACCGATGCCTCTCGGCCAGCGGGGATCAACGATATTTGTCGGCTTAAACGCGGGCAAAAAGGCATCAACTTCTTTAGGCTCAGGAAGGTCAACCGGTTCAAAAGCATGGGTCAGAATAAAGCCGTCCATGCATACCATCACCGGCAGAGAAGTCTTTTCCGCAATCTTGAATGCCTGGACGTGCAGATCCGATGCCTCCTGGTTGTCCTCGGCATGCAGTTGAATCCAGCCGGCATCCCTCAAGGCCATGGAGTCCTGCTGATCATTCCAGATGCTAAGCGGCGCCGAGATGGCACGATTGGCACAGGTCATTACAATGGGCAGGCGCATTCCGGCAATACAATAAACTACTTCGGACATGAGCAGCAATCCTTGGGATGATGTAGCCGTGTAGGCGCGGGCGCCGGCGGCGCTGGCGCCCAGCACAACCGAAGCTGCCGAAAATTCACTCTCCACGTTCACGAATTCTGCATCCAGTTGTCCTGTACCTACTAACACTGACAGTTCTTCAACAATATGGGTTTGCGGCGTAATCGGATAGGCGGATATAACATTGGGACGGCACATGGCCACCATTTCCGCAACCGCAAACGATCCTTCGATTTGTTTAAGCATAAAACTACCTCTTTTGCATGATTTCAACGGCACGTTCCATGGCCGCGACGTTATTTTCACCAACCTTGCCGGGAAATTTAGCCATAATAGCTTCCTGCACCGCCCCCAGGCTCACCAGCCCCGTAATGGAACAGAATGCTCCAATCATAACCGCATTGGGGATGGGCCTGCCGATAATTTCCAGGGCGATTTCCGTAGCCGAAATGGTTTCAACGGTGGCTGACGTTTTGATCCGCAAATCTTCGGGGGCCTGCTCCGCATTTATCAAAATCATACCGTCGGATTTTAGTCCATCCAGAACCGGTACCGAGTCGATTAAATGATAATCCTGAACAATGATATAATCCGGAGTTTTGACTTCTTCGCGGGTACGAATTTTTTTGTCGTCAATTCTTACGAACGCCATAACAGGGGCGCCGATTCGTTCTGCTCCAAAAGAGGGAAAAGCCTGGGCAAATTTACCGTCCTTAAAAGCGGCAATGGAGAGAAGCTCTGCGGCCGCCACATTGCCCTGGCCTCCGCGGCCGTGTATTCTGATTTCAATCATACGACTCACCTTCTGCAAGTATAGTGTTATCGTTAACTGGAGTTGACATTATTTTCAATTCTAATGAACGCTGTTGAGCATCTCTGGTCTGTTTAAAAGGCTTGAAATGAGGTAATGGCCCGTTTTGTCCGAAAAAGAGTCAAAAGAAAAAAAAAGACCTGTTTCCAAAATATCGAATTATTCCTCATTGTCAAGTTTTTAATAGCAATTATGTTTTGATATTATAGAAAATGTTACGCGTGAGACTTAATCGCCCCGTTTGGAGCAAGTAGTGCCCTCTTTCTACATTTCAGCGGAAACGAAACGTTATTTCGATAACTACTCTAATTACAAATTCTTTAACGCTTCGACCAGTTCTTGTACGGCCTCGGCGGACTTATCAAGTGCAGCCTGCTCTTCGGTAGTGAGCGATATCTGAATGATCTTCTCCACGCCGCCGGCACCTAATTTTACGGGAACCCCGATGAAAAGATTGTTGATGCCATACTCGCCTTCCAGATATACTGCGCAGGGGAGGATTTTCTTTTTGTCTTTTAAAATCGATTCTGCCATTTCCACGGCAGCCGATGCCGGAGCATAATAGGCGCTTCCGGTTTTCAACAGGCTGACGATCTCTGCTCCGCCGGTAGCTGTTCTTTTGACCAATGCATCGATTCGTTCTTTGGACATTAATTCGGTGATCGGAATCCCGGCGACTGTAGAGTAGCGCGGCAAAGGAACCATGGTATCACCGTGTCCGCCAAGGACAAATGCATGGGTACTTTCAACCGAAACATCAAGCTCCATGGCGATAAAGGCTCTGAAACGGGCTGAATCGAGTACACCTGCCATGCCGATAACCCTGTTTTTCGGAAAACCGCTGGCCTCATAGGCCACATGGCACATGGCATCCAGCGGGTTGCTGACAATAATAAGGACGGCTTCAGGAGAGTGCCGGACGATTTTCCGGGTAACATCTTTCATGATGTTGGCATTGGTTTTTAGAAGGTCGTCGCGGCTCATACCCGGTTTCCTGGGAATACCGGCGGTGATAATGACGATATCGGATTCTGCGGAAACATCATATTCATTTGTCCCCGTCAGGCGGGCATCATGTTTTTCAATTGGTGCCGCTTCGGCAAGATCAAGGGCTTTTCCCTGGGGAACACCTTCAATAATGTCAATCAAGACAACGTCGCATAATTCTTTTTCGGCCAATCGCTGGGCAGCAGTCGCTCCAACATTCCCGGCCCCGACAACGGTTACTTTTTTATCCATTGTTTTCTCCTTATTAATTGAATTTATTTAAACACATCCGCGCACAACTGGCCCAAGGTGCCCAGGTTTTCACAAACGTGAATGCCGCCTTCCTTCATGGCCTCGATCTTGCCCTGGGCCGTGCCGCTTCTGCCGCTGATAATGGCGCCGGCATGCCCCATGCGCCGGCCCGCAGGGGCGGTCAAACCGGCGATAAAGCCGACCACCGGCTTGCTTACATGCGCGGCGATAAATTCGGCGGCTTCCTCTTCGGCCGTACCGCCGATTTCACCAACCATAACAATCCCTTTGGTCTTTCGATCCTTTTCAAAAGCATCCAGGCAGTCGATAAAATTGGTGCCGTTGACCGGATCACCGCCGATGCCGATACAGGTGGTCTGACCGATGCCCTGCACCGTCAACTGGTGAACCACCTCGTAGGTCAGGGTCCCGGAGCGGGAAACCACCCCGATGGGACCGCCCGGTTTGTGGATCGGCCCCGGCATAATACCGACCTTGCATTCACCGGGTGATATGATCCCCGGGCAATTGGGACCGATGAGACGCGACACTTTACCTTGCATGTAGTTTTTGACTTTGAGCATATCCATCACCGGAATTCCTTCGGTAATGGCGACAATCAACGCAACTTTTGCGTCGGTCGCTTCCATAATAGCATCGGCTGCAAAGGCGGGCGGCACAAAAATCATGCTGCAGTTCGCACCGGTTTGCTCCACAGCCTCGGAAACGGTATTGAATACCGCAACACCATCCATCTTCTGCCCGCCCTTGCCCGGAGTCACCCCGGCAACCACGTTGGTACCGTAATCGACACACTGGCGGGTGTGAAACTGCCCTTCTTTGCCGGTGATGCCCTGAACCAAAAGGCGTGTATTTTTGTCAACGAATATGCTCACTTTTATCTCCTAATTTTTTTCATTGACTTAAATGCTCACCGCAAAGTCGCAGAGACCGCAGAGAATAAAATATTTTCTATATAAAAAAATGATACATTTTTAATAGAGTTGTTTCCAATTTAGAGTCGATACTTTTTGCTTTCCGCCATCCCAGGGGAAATCAAGAAACAAATAAACTCTGCGTACTCTGCGCCTTTGCGGTAAATCATTAATTGAAATTATGGACCGCTGACCAATTCTGCAACCTTTTGGGCCGCGTCTTTCAGATCTGTTGCCGTAATAAGGTTAAGACCGGATTCGGACAGAATCTTGCGCCCTTTTTCGACATTGGTACCTTCCATCCGGATCACTACCGGCACATCGATACCGGTCTTTTGGGCTGCTTGCACAACCCCTTCCGCCAGTATGTCGCAGCGTAAAATTCCACCGAAAATATTAATCAAAATCCCTTTTACGTTTTCATCGCTGAGCATGATCCTGAAACCGTTTTCCACCATTTCAGCACTGGCGCCGCCGCCCACATCCAGAAAATTGGCCGGCTCGGCCCCGGCTTGTTTGATGATATCCATGGTCGCCATGGCCAGACCGGCGCCATTGACCATATTGCCCACATTCCCATCCAGCTTGATATAGTTTAGATTGAACTTGGAAGCTTCGACTTCCAGGGGGTCTTCCTCATCAACATCCCTGTATTCAAGGATCTCCTTGTGGCGGTACAGGCTGTTGTCATCAAAATCGACTTTGCCGTCCAGGGCTACCACTTGCTCCTTGTCGGTGACTACCAGAGGATTAATCTCCACCAGCGAGCAATCATAGTCCACCACCAGCCGGTAAAGATTAGCAAGCATGGCAACCAACGGCTTTATCAGCGCCGGGGCCAGGTTCAGGCCGAAAGCCACCTGCCGGCAGTGGTAGGGCTGAATGCCGCTAAGAGGGTTAATGTAAACCTTGATAATCTTTTCCGGAGTCTTCTCGGCCACCTCTTCAATATCCATGCCGCCGGCCTCACTGGCCATGATGACAATCTTGGCCGTGGCCCGATCCGGAATAATGCTCAGATAAAGCTCTTTGACAATGTTGAGCCCCTGCTCCACCAGAACCTTCTTAACTACCTTTCCCTGCGGTCCCGTCTGGTGGGTAACCAGATTCATCCCGATGATATCACCGGCAACACCGGCCGCTTCTTTCACCGAACCGGCCAGTTTCACACCGCCGCCCTTACCGCGTCCGCCGGCATGGATCTGGGCCTTGACGACCACCGGAAATGCACCCAGTTTTGCGGCGATTTTTCCGGCATCTTGCGGGTTGAAAGCAACCCCGCCGTCCGGGATGGGAATGCCGTATTTTTTAAACAGCTCTTTGGCCTGATATTCGTGGATCTTCATGATCCCGAGCCCCCCTTCTTGATTGACTATTGAAAATGCGTTCTGGGTTCTAGGTTCTGCGTTCCGGGTTAACCCTGAACCTCTGAACCCTGAACCTATGAACCTATGAACCTATGAACCTCTGAACCTATGAACCTATGAACCTTCTAACCTATAATGCACAGCACCGCATCCTTGGCCACAGAATCACCGCTTTTAAAATTAATGGCCTGAATCGTACCGTCTGCCGGAGCCGAAAGGGCATTCTCCATTTTCATGGCCTCTAAGATAACCACGGCATCTCCTTTTCTAACCGCATCTCCCACCTGTTTTACATAGCGAATAATCATACCCGGCATGGGCGCCTTCAGCGGAGTGCCGGCAACAGCAGCGGCAGCCGGGGCGGACGGCGGCGGAGCAGGAGCAACCGGGGCGGACGGCGGCGGCGGCGCGGGTGCAGCCGGCCGGGGTGCCGCCGGTACCGGCCGAACAGGCGGTGCTGCCGGCAAAGGTGCTGCCGGCGGCGGCGGCACATAACTGACTAGCGGCGGCCCGCCCGGTTCTTCGACCTCCACCTCAAAGTATTCATCATCAACGAATACATTGAATGTGCGGATAAATTCGCCTTTGGGCGGCGCCTCTTTTTCCACTTTTTCAACCAGCAGCCCTGCTTTAGCCTTGGCAATGAGCTTCTGTCCGGCCCTTACATCCTCTAAAGTTTTTGGTTTTACCTCCGGCGGCGGTTCTTCCCGCCCGTATTTCCATTTCAAAAATCTTTTGCCGGTAACCGGATAAAGAGCATATGTGAGCACATCATCCTGATCCACGGCCAATCCCTTAACATCTTCGCCGGCCTTTTCCAGCTCGGGCTCTAATACCTCGGCCGGTCTGCACGTAATAGGCTCTTCGCCGCGCGCGTAGCCTTTAAGGGCCTTTTTTTGCACTTCCGGATTGATGGGAACGGCGGTTTTACCATACAGACCATAACACAGATCTTTAACCTGGCCGGTAGTCATCTTGTAGCGTTCGTTTTCGTCGTCAAAGAGAACATTGTTGACGGTCTGGATGCCGACAATTTGGCTGGTGGGCGTAACCAGCGGAACCTGGCCGAGGTCTTTTCTTACCCGGGGCAGTTCGGCAAATACTTCCGCAAGCTTGTCGATAGCATCCATTTCCCGCAGTTGGTTGATCAAATTGGAAATCATCCCACCCGGTGTCTGATGGAGCAGAACATTAATATCAATGATCGAAGCTTTGGTATCATCCAATAAATGTATGTATTTGGGGATAATATCTTTCTCAAGGATTTCATTGATCGATGCCAATTGTTTAATATCAAAGCCGGTATCCCGGTTGGTTCCCAGCAGCGTCATAACCAGCGGTTCAACCGCAGGGTGTGATGTGCGGTACGCATACGGCGACATGCAGGTGTCGATGATATCGACGCCGGCCTCAACGGCCTTCAAATGGCTCATGGCAGCCATGCCCGAAGTAAAGTGGCTGTGAAGGTGCACCGGCACCGACACGACCGCTTTAATCGCTTTGACTATATCGTAGGCATCATAGGGTGCCATCAGACCGGCCATATCTTTGAGACAAATACTGTCGGCCGCCATGTTTTCCAGTTCCTTGGCCTTGTTGACAAAGAAGTCGATATTGTAAACTTCTCCTCCCAGGCGGGCTTCGGTCAGAGTATAACAGATGCAGCCTTGAAAATGTTTCCCGCATTCCTTGATAACCGCAACCACCGTTTCGAAGTTACGGTAGTCGTTGAGAGCATCAAATGTCCTGAAAACGTCCATACCGTTTTCAACGGATCTTTCAACAAAGGCCCGGGCCATATCGTCGGCGTAATTGCGGTATCCCACCAGGTTTTGAGCCCTGAGCAGCATGGAAAAGGGTGTCTTTTTGGCGTAGCGTTTCAAAACCCTGATCCGTTCCCAGGGATCTTCATTCAAAAAGCGGTGCATAGTGTCGAAGGTTGCACCGCCCCAGGTTTCCAGCGCCCAGAAACCAACTTCGTCCATCATCTCGGCCACCGGAATCATGTCTTCGGTACGTCCTCTGGTGGCAAACAGGGACTGATGGCCGTCACGCAAGGTCAAGTCCATTATTTTCAAAGGATTTTCGGCCGCTGGTCTCTTTTTGCTGTAATCCATGCCGGTCATTGTTACTCGATTGTGATCACTCATCTTGTTTTCTCCTATAAATATCGTTTTATAACTTGTATATCCTTTTTTAAAGCGGCAAAGCCGCGCTATATAAAATCGCAGAGCGATTTTATTATTTAAAGGTCTTCATCTGCATCATGTTGCGCATCTGCATCTGTGCCTGACGGCCGCTGAGGCCCCACACTTTTAACGGCGGCGCGGCAGCATAGGCACCCGGCGGATGCTCAACATCTGAAGCAGCCACAGCCGAAGCCAGCACGGCAACAGCCTCTTGCTCGGTCTTTAGGTAACTCACCACTGCAGCTATAGCAGCAGCTTGCTTTTTTCTGCTCTCCATTTGTTCACCATCTACGGGTTGCGGGTTACGGGTTGCGGGTTACGGGTTATGTTAAACTCGCAAACCGCAAACCGTAACCGTCAGTTATACCGGTATATTGCCATGTTTTTTGGCCGGAAGCATCTCCCGCTTGCTGCACATGATCTCTAAGGCATCGATCAGACGCGGGCGGGTTTCACTCGGTACGATCACGGCGTCAATATAG